>NZ_JBHVPN010000049.1:0-1008 GCF_042887255.1 Gottfriedia sp. NPDC057948 | reverse complement strand
TCTTAATAGAAAAACCCTTCTCTGTAAGGGACTGACCCCATAAGATGAGACAAATAAAAACACCTTCAAGTTTGAATACGGATGATTGTTATCCGAAATTAGACTTGGAGGTGTTTTTTCTATGGGGACAAGAGTGAGTTATCCGGTTGAAGTGAAACAGAAGGCTGTAGAAATGAGATTGGCAGGCGTACCTATGAAAGAGATCATGCAGGAGTTGAATATCAAAAATAATACGCAGATTAAGACATGGGTCAGATGGTATAAGGCTGGTGATACACATCGATTTGAACAGCCTGTTGGTAAGCAATACACTTATGGAAAAGGTCCGGAGTATTCTTCCGAATTAGAGAAACTGCAGGCAGAGAATCGATATCTGAGACAACAGAATGAAGTGTTAAAAAAGTACAACGAATTGGAAAGGAAGTTGATAGCCAAACGTCAGTCGAACTTGTAGAAGAATTGCACAGCACAATGACCGTGCAGGATATCTGTATTCATTTAGGTATCTCTCGCTCGTCTTATTATCGTTGGAAGAAGAATCTGAAGAAAGATCATCCCAAGCGCCATTTAGAAAAACAAATCGGCACGTTGTGCCGAGAGCACCAGTATCGATATGGATATCGAAAAATCACAGCTATATTAAAAAAGAGAATGTGTATTAACCATAAAACGGTTCAGCGTATTATGCAGAAAAATCAGTGGCAGTGCCGGGTTAAGGTGAAAAAGCGCAAGAAGAATGGGCAGCCATATGCCGTGGTCGACAATATATTAGATCGGAACTTTCAGTCTGATCATCCTCTTGAAAAACTAGTAACAGACATCACGTATTTGCCTTATGGACAGAAACAAGTGTACCTTTCCTGTATATTGGATGTAACTAATGGAGCAGTGATTGCTTTTACGATTGGAGATAAGCAGGACACAGACTTTGTCTTACACACACTTGATCAACTGCCAACACTGCCTGAGAACTGCGTGTTACATAGTGACCAAGGATCTGTGTATACA
>NZ_JBHVPN010000048.1:0-1048 GCF_042887255.1 Gottfriedia sp. NPDC057948 | reverse complement strand
ATAGCTCAGGAAGACCTTTAAATCGAGAACTAACTTTGGAGGAAAAGAACGCTCGTTTAGAAGCAGAAATTAATCTACTTAAAGCTGAAAATGAACTACTAAAAAAGATTCGTTTCTTAGAGGGGAGGATGAAGTAGTAGTTATTTCTCCTAGCCAAAAATATACTCTAATTCGTTCCATAATTGAAAAGTTTGAATTAAAGCATATGGTAACTTACCTTTGTAAGATAGCTGGCGTATCAAGAAGTGGTTATTATAATTACTTTTCTATTAAGTCACAAGAGCGAAGAAAGCTACAAGATGAAAAGGATGAAATTTCAAAAGAGAATATCTTAAAAGCATATCGTTTTAAACGTTATAAAAAGGGGGCACGCCAAATCAAGACTACATTGGCGGGTCAATTTAAGATTGTCTACAATTTGAAACGTATAAGACGAATCATGAAAAAATACGGTATAGTTTGCCCAATTAGAAAGGCAAATCCCTACAGACGAATGATGAAGGCTACTAAAGAACATAGAGTAGTGCCAAACCGATTGAATCGTCAATTCAAACAAGGTGTACCTGGGAAAGCCCTTCTAACTGATATTACATACCTAAAATACGGTAAGAGTCAGAAAGCATATTTATCAACAATTTTAGATAGTTCAACTAATGAAATAATGGCTTACCATATTTCAGACCGACTTACAATGGAATTAGCTACAGATACACTTCGAAAGTTAAAAAAGAATCGTAATTTTAGGAAAGTAAAGGGTGCACTCATTCATTCAGATCAAGGAACACATTATACTCACCCAGACTTTCAAAAACTAGTGAAAAAACTGGGTTTAATTCAATCAATGTCTAGACGTGGAAACTGTTGGGATAACGCACCACAAGAATCATTCTTTGGCCATTTTAAAGATGAGGCCTCTATTAAGTCATGTCAAAATTTTGACGAGCTCAATAAAAAAATAAAACATTATATGAAGTATTACAATCATTATAGATATCAGTGGAAATTAAAGAAGATGACCCCTGTACAATACAGAAATCATCTCCTTAAA
>NZ_JBHVPN010000047.1:0-1050 GCF_042887255.1 Gottfriedia sp. NPDC057948 | reverse complement strand
AGCACTGGCCTGGCAGGTCGACGTGCGCTCCGACAACGGCTACATCGTGGCCCCCGCGACCACGACCACCGCGGGCAGCTACCGCCCGCTGGGAACAACCCGCATCCCGGCGCCGCTGCCCCGCTGGCTGGCAGCGGAACTCGTACGCACCCACCACGTACGGGCCGAGACCCCCCGCCCCGCCGCGATCGCGGGCCACCCCCGCCGACGCCGCTCGGCGAAAGGAGCCGAACGGCTCCTGAACCCGCTCCTGGACGAGGTGTCCGGATGCGCGGCGACCCCGCAAGGGGCGAGCTTCACGGAGAAACTCAACCGCGCCGCCTACACCGCCGGGGGACTCGTCCAAGGAGGCCACCTCCCCGAGGAAGAAGCGCGCACCCTGCTTCTGGAAGCGGCCCGCACCGCACGCCCCGCCCAGGAGAGCCGCAACCTCACGATCATCGAGACAGCTCTGTCTGCGGGTGCTCAGCGCCCACTCCACCCCCGAGGACGTTCATGAGCGCCGAGTACACACGCTTCGACGCGGAAAGGGCCGCAACACAGATCCAGCAGCAGAACCTTGCCTGGGATCCGCCCGAGTCGCACGCGAACCTGCCCGCTCAGCAGACCGACGCCCGACCACAGCCCGTCCCCGAACCGCACGGACTGCTGCCCAACTCGTTGACGGACCGGGGAAACGCCAAACTGTTCGCCCGCCTCTACCGCGACCAGTTCCGCTACGTGATCGGCATGGGATGGCATTCCTGGGACGAGTACCGGTGGAAACTGACCGGCGGCGACGAGGCAGCGGTCTGGGCTGCCGGGGAGATGGCCGAGCAGATCGCCGATCACGACCCCCAGGGAAGATTCACTCCCCGCCAGTTGGCCGCGCACCGACGGCACTCCGAATCCACCTCAGGACTCAAAGCCCTGCTCTACCAGGCGCAGGCCGCCCCCGGACTCCGCCTGGACCCCGACGTCCTGGACGGCGACATCTACGCCCTGTGCACCCCAGACGGCGTCGTCGACCTCAGAACCGGAACTCTGCGCAAGCCCGACCCGCTCACGGAC
>NZ_JBHVPN010000046.1:0-1286 GCF_042887255.1 Gottfriedia sp. NPDC057948 | reverse complement strand
TTAGTCTGAACCCTGTTTTTGGGACTTCAGAAAAAACACCTATGCCGCAACCTGCTCCCGATATTTTATCGGGGGCAGGTTATTTAGTTTTATTTGAATTCGTTCATTGTTATAATAATAAATATATTCTTTCACAATCTCAATGATTTTGGAGTTGGTCGCTGCGTAATCTTGAGAGTAGAAGGCTTCTGTCTTCAAATGTGAGAAGAATGATTCAATTTGAACATTATCGTAGCACACTCCTTTTTGGGACATGCTTTGGATAATGTTCTTTTCTTTTACGTATGCCTGAAACTTGGGTGATGTATAGAGACCTCCTTGATCAGAATGTAGAATAACCTTGTTAATTTTCCTTTTCTCCAAAGCTTGATCTACTGTATCGTAGGCTAACTTTAAATTAGGAGAATCACTTATTACGGCGCTTATTACCTCGTTATTAAATCCATCAATAATAGCTGATAAATATAAATGGTTTTCTCCAAATGTTAGAGTCGATACATCTGTATACCACTTTTGGTTTGGAGCTTCAGCTTTAAACTTTCTTTTAATTAAATCTTCCATTTTTACACTTTCAGAAGGTTTATAGTGCACAAACTTTCTTCTTCGGATTTTCGCAAATAACCCAATTTCTCGCATTAATCTTCTAACTTTCTTACGATTAATTCTCAAACCGTGAACTGTCTTTAATTCACCTGTAACTCGTCGGTAACCATACCTTTTCTTATGTTTCTTGTATATCTTTTTTATCAATTTAATTAATTCCTGATCATCATTTGAAAGTTTTTGTCTTTTCCAACGGTAATAACTACTTTTTGGGATCTCAAGAAACTTTAACATTTCTCGAATTGGGTATTTTGTCTTTAGTTCCTCTAATACCTTTACAATACCTGTTTTCGTTAATTTTTTGAGATCCCTTTTAACTTTCCCAGTAATTCATTCTGCATCTCAAGATGCTTAATCCTCAATTTTAGTGCTTCTATTTCTGTAAGTTCTTCTATGCCTTTGTGGAAGGAATATTGTTTTCCGACAGGTTGTTCAAATCGGTGTGTTTCACCAGCTCGATACCACCTCATCCATGTCTTGATCTGGGAGACATTTTTTATTCCTAAAGTTTCCATAATCACACTATTTGCGTATCCATCTTCTTTCATTTTTACAGCTTTCCATTTTATCTCTGGATCATAATGAACTCTTGTCCCCATAAAAAAACACCCCTTATGTAATATAGTTTACTATACGACATAAAAGGTGTTTTTTCTCGTGTCCCACATAAAGGGTTCACTATA
>NZ_JBHVPN010000045.1:0-1312 GCF_042887255.1 Gottfriedia sp. NPDC057948 | reverse complement strand
AGGTTCCCTATGGGGTGCCGAGACACTGCACCATTCTTCAGGATGGCAAGTTGGTACGCGTCGATTATCTCGAGAATGACCACTGCTGTGAGCGCTTTGCCTTGGCGGACAGGTGGCTCAAGGAGAAGAGCCTTCAGAAGGAAGGTCCAGTCGGTCATGCCTTTGCTCGGTTGATCCGCTCCCGCGACATTGTGGCGACAGCCCTGGGTCAACTGGGCCGAGATCCGTTGATCTTCCTGCATCCGCCAGAGGCGGGATGCGAAGAATGCGATGCCGCTCGCCAGTCGATTGGCTGAGCTCATAAGTTCCTATTCCGAAGTTCCTATTCTCTAGAAAGTATAGGAACTTCGAAGTTCCCGCCAGCCTCGCAGAGCAGGATTCCCGTTGAGCACCGCCAGGTGCGAATAAGGGACAGTGAAGAAGGAACACCCGCTCGCGGGTGGGCCTACTTCACCTATCCTGCCCGGCTGACGCCGTTGGATACACCAAGGAAAGTCTACACGAACCCTTTGGCAAAATCCTGTATATCGTGCGAAAAAGGATGGATATACCGAAAAAATCGCTATAATGA
Organism: Gottfriedia sp. NPDC057948; assembly: GCF_042887255.1. Taxonomy (NCBI): domain Bacteria; kingdom Bacillati; phylum Bacillota; class Bacilli; order Caryophanales; family Bacillaceae; genus Gottfriedia; species Gottfriedia sp. NPDC057948. Next base: position 741 of record NZ_JBHVPN010000045.1, on the reverse strand, counting down.
CCCCGAAGCAGGGTTATGCAGCGGAAAATGCAGCTCACGGTAACTGATGCCGTATTTGCAGTACCAGCGTACGGCCCACAGAATGATGTCACGCTGAAAATGCCGGCCTTTGAATGGGTTCATGTGCAGCTCCATAAGCAAAAGGGGATGATAAGTTTATCACCACCGACTATTTGCAACAGTGCCGTTGATCGTGCTATGATCGACTGATGTCATCAGCGGTGGAGTGCAATGTCGTGCAATACGAATGGCGAAAAGCCGAGCTCATCGGTCAGCTTCTCAACCTTGGGGTTACCCCCGGCGGTGTGCTGCTGGTCCACAGCTCCTTCCGTAGCGTCCGGCCCCTCGAAGATGGGCCACTTGGACTGATCGAGGCCCTGCGTGCTGCGCTGGGTCCGGGAGGGACGCTCGTCATGCCCTCGTGGTCAGGTCTGGACGACGAGCCGTTCGATCCTGCCACGTCGCCCGTTACACCGGACCTTGGAGTTGTCTCTGACACATTCTGGCGCCTGCCAAATGTAAAGCGCAGCGCCCATCCATTTGCCTTTGCGGCAGCGGGGCCACAGGCAGAGCAGATCATCTCTGATCCATTGCCCCTGCCACCTCACTCGCCTGCAAGCCCGGTCGCCCGTGTCCATGAACTCGATGGGCAGGTACTTCTCCTCGGCGTGGGACACGATGCCAACACGACGCTGCATCTTGCCGAGTTGATGGCAAAGGTTCCCTATGGGGTGCCGAGAC
>NZ_JBHVPN010000044.1:0-1349 GCF_042887255.1 Gottfriedia sp. NPDC057948 | reverse complement strand
TGAACTCCTCGGTATCGTGCGTAGCGTAAGCCGTGGAGTTCTTTACTTTGGGCAAAACTTAATTCAACAGTTGAAGGTCTTACTGATTTTAATATCTTTCCTCGAGTTGATAGTCTTTGTTCCCTTAATTTATCGTAAATTGGCTGATTAACGGAAATTCTTAAAACCCGATCATCTTTTTTCGCGAATGGACAATTAAAACAGCTACCTTTATCAGGCTTAAACTCATGATAGCCATGTCTAGTAGTCGTTTTATATCGAAAAGGTACACCACAAGGGCAGGCATACAGGTCATCATTTACTTTTTGAAAATGAGTTTTTCTACATTGTTTATGTTCATTACTTGAAAATCTACGATGAGAGATATAAGCAAATATCCCACGTTTAAATAAGCCTTCGGCAAATCTTGAATTATAGTAGCCCGCATCAATAGCCATTTCATTCGCATAATATCCGAACCTCTCTTTTAATGAATCTAACTGATTTAATAAAACTCTATGCCCTGGAACATTCGCACTCGTCACATGGGTATCTATTATAAAATTATGTAGGGAATCAACTACTCGATGTTCAAAATATGCGAAGCGACCTCGTTCATCATGTTTAACTGACAACCTTGCATCACCATCAACTGGACTAAGTAAAACGCGTTTCAGTTCAGTTTTATTGCCTTTAGGTTTAAGTAATTTTAATCCATGTTTTTGCCTACGTTCATTTACTTTTTTTAAAGTATCAAGATCTTCCTCAATTACGACTTCTTTAATCCATTCCTCACGTTTTCTTTTATTTGCATTCGCTTTTAGCTCTGTTTCATCTGCCACCCAAGTTTCATTCGCAATAAAACCATCTATATTAATTAGATTTACTACATAGTGAAAGAAAGCTTCCCAAACCTCGTTATCTTTCAAGCGATGATTAAGAAACTTTGAAATAGTCGAATGACAAGGTATTTTTCTATCAGGTGAAATCCCTAAAAACCAACGATAAGTTGCATTTTGTTTTACTTGTTTACAAGTAAAGCGAACAGAGCGAAACCCTTCAATATATTGTATCAGTAGTATTTTTACCAGTATTAGTGGATCAATTGAAGGTCTGCCAACGGTTGACCGATAATAAGGTTCAATCAGTTTATATAAATAATTCCAATTGATTTCCTTATCAATTTTTACAATGTGGTGCTCCACATCTATCATATTCTCATACAGTTTCCGATTTTTTGCGATGTCTATATTCTCTTGATAGTAGTACATAAAAAAACCCCCTTGTAGTAATAATTTTCCTACAAAGGAGATTTTTTCTAAAATTATATGCTTAGATCTATTGACTAAGTTGTTTTTCAACACTCTGAA
>NZ_JBHVPN010000043.1:0-1503 GCF_042887255.1 Gottfriedia sp. NPDC057948 | reverse complement strand
TTTAAATCTTGTATTGCTCAAAAAACTAATAATTGACGTTTACTTCATGTTTTGTTTAGTTTTCAAAGTTCACTTTATCGCTCAGAGGCGACTTTAATATAATAACATTTTGCTGAACAACTTGTCAACAACTTATTTTATATTTTTTGTTGTTCGAACTTGTTTTATCGTGACAACATAAACAAATATACCATCTCGTCCAAATGATTGCAAGCATTTCTTTACAAAAAATTAATAAAAGTTTTATACGCTCTTTTTTTGAAACTTTCTATATATATTGCTCTGTTAATTTTAGTGAAGAAACACTACAAAATGTAGCTTCCCTTTTTAAATATCATATATATCTCTTAATGTGTCGGGTGAAGTTGCCAATAAATCACACCCTCTGTCATCGTAAATGTGAAAGATCGTTTTCTTGTTAATATTGATAAAATATACTCTATGAAAAACCCTCGGACTAATTCCCAAATAATGGTTGCATATTGCTTTTAACAAAGAATGGTATTTGAATTCATTCGTATTACATTTTAAACTAAATCTATGCGTTTTATGTGTTCCTTCTTCGTCATCTTCAGGAAAAACATATGGCTTCGTTTGATGCTTTAATTTATACAATAGTGACTTCTCTACATATGGTGGAAAGTTCACTAATTTACGTTTAATTTGTTTGCCTCTTTCAAAATCATTTACATCATCATTTACATCCATTACGACAAATATTTCTTCTATTGAAGAGTCTATCGCTTCAAATAAAGTGATTGCCCTTTTATAACATCACAATATATATGAATTATCAGGATAATCATAACCCCTTTCCCACTCTACCCCAAGTTCAAATCGTATCCCAATATCCCTATTGTAAAACAAAGGTGGTCTAAGTTCTAAATTAGGAAATACTTCTTTCAAGAAGTTGTTAAGTATCAGTCAAACACCTCATAAAATCTATAAATCAAATAAACATAGACTCAATATTGAGTCTGGACAAACTCAACAATCATAAGTAACTGTCATTTCAAAAACAAATGATGTGAGCAATCACTCTTCAATGTCGTCTTTTGTACTTCCGTTACTCAGACTATCACACAAACTGAACAAACTAAGTAATTAATAAGATACTTTGTAACTACTTCCTTATGCAGCCTATACCATTATTTCATTCAATAATGTGGACAATTTCCATTTTGAATATGATCCAAACTTTTTATTACACCTTTCTCTTCGTCAGATAGTAAGCGATGATGCTATTTTCCGTTTTCTTTAGCGTATCCTACAACAAAAACTTAACCGTGTCAGTTGACTTTCGATCATTCCTGGAATTAATTTCTATTAACTAAGTAAAATTTTAAGTAAGTCTATCGTTTTCATATTCCAACACAAAAAAACATCAGCTATTATGCTGATGTTTTTTGTTACCAGGCGACGTTCTACTCTCACAGGGGGAAACCCCCAACTACCATCGACGCAAAAGAGCTTAACTGCCGTGTTCGGTATGGGAACGGGTGT
>NZ_JBHVPN010000042.1:0-1684 GCF_042887255.1 Gottfriedia sp. NPDC057948 | reverse complement strand
GAGGCCACTGAAAAACAGCATTTTTATTTGCCTAATCAATATATAAATTAAAAAAGTGGATTTTTCGTTCAGAATTGAACGGAAAATCCACTTTTCCTTTATACATTTTTATTTTTCTTCCTTCATTAAGGTGAGTATTCGTTTTAAATTAACTGCGAATATAGCCATTGCCCCTTGCATTTCCATACCTAATAGACCCGAGGAATTTGCTACATTGTACCCGTGCCTGTGTTTTAATTCACTATTTTTTGCTTCAATTTTATAGCGTTCTTTCGATTTCTTTTTGAAATATTCGCTTTCTTGAAAGTGTATATGTTCTTTGTGTTCAGTTGATTTAATTGTTACACTATACGATTTACTTTTGGCACCTTCTTTATAGCATCCATCTTTAAAGGGACACTTTTTACATTTTTTTATATCAAAGTAATACATATCACGCGGATTTTTTTTCTGATTTTTTCTTTCTTGTCTTCTTTTTCGAATTGCCATATGACCTGCCTTACAAACGTACATACCCGCATCCTTATTGTATTGAAATTCATCTTCTTTTTTACGTGTTCCATGTGTAATCGTGGGGTTTAATTTCGAAACTAATTGTAATTCATTTTCATTTGCATATTGAAGATTATCAATCTCTGAATAAGCTGTATCACCAATGACTGTATCAATTTTCATTCCCGTTTCAAGACTTTTTTCAATCAATATTTTTAGATATTTCCCATCAGTATTTTCGCCTGTTGAAATGACTGCAGCTGTAATAATTCGTTCTTCATTCATCGCTAAATGTGATTTATATCCAAAAAATGAGGTATCAACAGTTTTATGCCCAGTTCGTGCTTCAGGATCATTTGAAAAATTTAGATTGTCATGGTAATCTTCAACGATTTCTTTTAAATAGTTTAGTTTTTCTTTTACTTTTGGATATTCGCGAATCGCTTCTTCTTTTTCCACAGCTTGAATGACTTTTTCACAATAAGCAAGTTCATCGACTACATCATCAGTTGTTGGCTTCGGAGGGAATTTTTCTTTCATTCCCTCATTGATTTGATAGACAGATTTTCTAAGGAGTTTAGATTTCTCCATTAAAAATTCTTTTGGTGATTTATTATTAAATCGCGATCTTGTATGAGTTGCGTCAACTATTATTGAAGTACTTTTAATTAGTTCTTTTTCTAGGGCGATATCAACTGTTTTTTGGATCAACATGTCTAATAATCCAACATCTTTTAAACGAAGCTTACGAAATTTCGTTAAAGAACTTGAATTGATCACTGATTCTTCTGGAGCCATATCAAGAAAATATTTAAAAGACATATCATATTTTGAACGTTCAACAACATCAACATCTGATAAATCAAAAATAGATTTTAGTAACAAATATTTGAACATACGAATAGGCGGCACTGCATTTCGGCCGTTATCAAGGCAATATTTATTCTTTAATTCTTCTAATACAAACGTAAAATCCACTAATTCATTTATTTGGCGAAGCATATTATCTTTCGGAACAATTAGATCGTATAAAGCCATGAAAGGGCTGAGAGTAAAAGATTCTTGATTTGATATCATTCGATACACCACCGTTACTTGATACAATAATTATACAAGAAAAAAGTGAAGGCTTCCTCGATAAATCGAGAAAGCCTTCACTTTTTTAAACCACAAGGACTTTTTCAGTGGCCTC
>NZ_JBHVPN010000041.1:0-1940 GCF_042887255.1 Gottfriedia sp. NPDC057948 | reverse complement strand
AGTCGAGTAGAATGGAGTCTTTTACCTTTCGGTAATTGAACTCCAAACCCTCTCAGAACCGTGCTTGCACTATTAATGCACACGGCTCCTCCAGTAATCATTTACAGAATGTAGTTAATTTCTTTTCTTAAATCATAGATATTCACTTTGACCCTTGGTGAGGGTAGTGGAAATTTGCTCAGGAAGAGTCTGAATTTCTCCCATTTAAAGGATTTCCTTTGACTTCTTCTATTGAGCCATTTAAATATTAGATTCTCGATTTTAACTTTGAAAATGTTAACACTTGGAATATTATCAGTGATGCAATAGTAGTTGAAATAACCAATAAGCGAGCGTTTGAATCTGTCCATGATTATATGAATATTGTTATTTCTATTCTTCTTCAACCATTCTTTAGATTCTTTTAATTTGCTTTGTACTTTCTTCCTACTTGATTTCCGTTTCACTCGAAACTTTCCTTGTTTGCTTTTCCCACAATAATGCGTAAAACCTAGAAAATCGAAGGTTTCTGGTTTTCCATTTCCCTGGTGCTTTCCCAGTTTCTCCGCAAGCCGTCCGAAAGGAATAATTTTGGTTTTATCTTCGGCTATTTCCAGATTAAACTTCTCAAGTCTTAATTTTAGAGATTGAAAGAATTCCTCAGCTTCATTCTTAAATTGAAAACAGCACACGAAATCATCCGCATACCTTACTAGGTATGCTTGTCCATCGCACTGTTTCTTGACACTTTTCTCGAACCATAAGTCAAGGACATAATGAAGATAGACATTAGCTAATACAGGAGATATTACTCCACCTTGCGGTGTACCATTATCTGTTTTGTATTTCTTCCCTTCTTCCATATATCCACCTTTAAGAAACCTACCGATTATTCTCAGTAAGTTTGGGTCAGCGATTCGGAGTTTCAAGAACTCCATCATCCATTTGTGGTCAACATTGTCAAAGAACCCTTTTATGTCTACATCTACAACATAGTTTACTGACCTCTTTTCGATATAGAAGTTCAGTATTTTCAAAGCATCGTGGCAACTACGATTTGGGCGAAATCCGAACGAACAGTCCAAGAAGTCAATTTCATAGATAGAGTTTAATATTTTCGTAACACCTTTTTGGACAATCTTATCTTCATGTTCTGGTATTCCTAATGGTCTTTTCTTTTTCGAATTGAGCTTCGGAATATACATTCTCCTAACTGGAACAGGGCGATAGCTTTTGTTTTTAAGGCTGCTTATTAAATCCTCTATATTTTCTTCGAGATTACCACCGTATTGCTCTTTAGTTGTGCCATTTATCCCAGTTGCTTTCTTATTTGGTAATTCAATATGACATTGAATTAGTGATTGCTTATCTAGTAAATGTGCTAGAGATGTAAATTGCATTTTAGGATCAGATTTTGCTAATTCTGCTATCCTTAGTAGTTTTGTTTCCATTTGTTATACCTACCTCTGTGTGTAGTAAATGTGTCCCTATTAAGGGTGATAAACTGGTAGTAGCCTTTCCTCCATCGGCATTACCCAACTTCATAGGTACTACGCTACTATCCGACTCCCTACATCGGCATTTGGTTTCCTTACTTTTTATCGCTTGTACACCATACTCTTCTAAAAAAAAGAAAAGACCGGTAGGGTCTCCCGAGTTGCCGTATCATATCAATGTATAACGTGCCAAGGTCTCTGACTCCAGAGAGGCTTTACCTTTCTCGCCTTACCGAAAGGTAGAGTGTAGCTTTCTGCTATGCATAAAGCATCAGCCCTCTCGATTTACTAACATTATGAAGCTCAATTCCTTCAACCATTTGGCTTTCGGCCCGCTACCTCACTGTCTACGCTTAAAGACTAAAGTTACCTTTAGCCCTCCAAGACTCGTTACGAGCGAATGGCTAGTTCTTACTCGACGGGAATCCCACCCGTTATATGATACGACCTAGGCTCGGCCGCACA
>NZ_JBHVPN010000040.1:0-4086 GCF_042887255.1 Gottfriedia sp. NPDC057948 | reverse complement strand
CTCTCCATAAAAGTTAAGTTTAAATCTTGTATTGCTCAAAAAACTAATAATTGACGTTTACTTCATGTTTTGTTTAGTTTTCAAAGTTCACTTTGCCGCTTATATCTTAGCGACTTATATAATAATAACATATTTAAGTTTGTTTGGTCAACAACTTTTTTATATTATTTTCTTGCCTCATTTATTGGTTTAATGTGACAACGTTTAATAATATACCATTAATCTTTTTTGATTGCAATAACTTTTTAATAAAAAGATCATGTTTCTCATTATAGCAAAAGAATAGTTAACTTTACTAAACGCTGTTTACTATAATGAAAAACAATTACTCCGCCTTTATAGGTAATTCTACTACAAATAATGAGCCTTTACCGATCTCACTTTTTACATATACTATTCCATTGTGCATATCAACAATTTTCTTTACGATTGATAAACCCAATCCATTTCCGCCAGTTGTTCTGTCTCTTGATTTATCTGCTTTATAAAATCTTTCAAATATATGCACTTGATCTTCTTCAGAAATACCAATTCCAGTATCTTGAATTTGTATAACTACCTTGTCATGATCTTGTAAAGCAGATATAAATATATCACCATCGTTAGAAGTAAACTTTATACTGTTTGTAATTAAATTCATCCAAACCTGATTCAAAAGAGCCTCGTCTCCAATAAAGTCAATTTTACCAAGGTCAACATGCATATTGATATTTTTTTCCAATATCTGAGGTTCGCAGCTTAACAATGAGTACATAAGTTGGCTATTTAATGAAAAACTGTTCTTTTCTATTGGCTGGTTTTGTGATTCTAGAGAAGTTAGCTTTAGTAGATTATCACTAAGCTTCGATAATCTTGTACTTTCATACTCAATTATATTTAAATATTGCTTTCGCTCTTCTAAAGGTAAACTTTCATTTTGCAATACTTTAGCAAAACCTTTAATAGATGTTAAAGGCGATTGAATTTCATGTGAAACGTTAGAAATAAACTCTTGTCGCATGTTTTCCATTTGATCTAAATTTTTGGCCATATTGTTAAAGCTATCTATTATCTGTCCTATTTCACCACCAAATGCATTCCTGAATTTTTCAAGATCCACCGATACGTTAAACTCACCTCTTGAAATACTTCTAATTGCCTGCATAATTTCTTTTACCATTTTCATTTGCTTTGGATGATGAAACATTCTACCAAACACAGCTCCTCCGAGCATTAATAATAGAAAGGTTAAAAAAGTATTTATGATTTGTTTCGTTAAATCTGATAAATTAGTGAGATGATGTTCATATAAGTAAATAGTAGAATAGTGAACAATTACGCTTCCGATTGTTATTGCAGTCGTTAATAATAATATAGCCCCAATAACATCTCTAATTTTTTTTAATACTTTCATTTCAATAACTCCATTCGGTACCCTAATCCCCATACAGTCGAAATTTTAAAACCAAATTCTTTCTCGGGAAATCTTTCCCTCAATCGCTTTATATGAACATCTACAGTTCTTTCATCCCCCGCATAATCGAATCCCCAAATGTTTTCAATTAGTTGTTCTCTGGAATAGGTCCTACCTAAAGAGCTTGCTAAAGTAAATAAAAGTTCTAACTCTTTCAATGGCATATTGATTACTCCATTTTCATTTAGAACTTTGTAATTACCGTGGTCTATTACTAAACTCCCTATTTGAACAATTTTAGATGAAGATATTTTTGATCTTCTTAATAAAGCTTTTACCCGAACAACCAATTCGACTGGTTCAAACGGTTTTACAATATAGTCGTCGGTCCCTAATTTAAACCCTCTAACTTTCTGTTCGGTTTCACCTTTTGCAGTTAACATAATTATAGGAAGATCATATTCGTAACGTATTTCTCGACAAAGTTCGAATCCATCCATTTTAGGCATCATTAAGTCAATAATTAACATATCTATTTTGTTATCTTCAAAAACACTAATTGCTTCAATACCATTTGTAGCCTCAAAAACAGTAAAGCCCTCATCTCGAAGTAAAACATTTAATAGTTTTCGAATATGTGGATCATCGTCTACGATTAAAATACTAGCCATAAAAACACCTTCCCTAAAATTTAATCACACTGCATTATTTACTCTTAATTGTTGATCTGCAAATTCTCTATACATTAAATGGTTACTATATAATTCTTCATGTGTCCCAATACCAGTTATTTTACCTTTATCTAAAAATACAATTTGATCCGCATCTATAACTGTGGAAAGACGATGAGCAATAATTAACGTAGTTCTCCCTTTCATTAAATTCGAAAGTGCATTTTGTACAACTAATTCAGACCTACTATCAAGATTCGAAGTTGCCTCATCCAACATTAATAATTTAGGGTTTCTTAGTAAAGCTCTGGCAATACCTATTCGTTGTCTTTGCCCCCCAGAGAGTTTTATACCTCTTTCTCCAACCTCTGTATTAAAACCTTCAGGTAAGTCATTAACAAATTGATCTACATATGCCATACTCGATACATAAGCCAGTTCTTCATTAGATATCTCTCTTTTAATCCCATAACAAATGTTATCTCTAATTGTCCCTACAATTAGCGGACTTTCTTGTGCAACATAACCTATTTGTTTTCTCCAATTCTCTAAATTGAAACTAATAATTGGATTATCTCCAATTGTTATTTCCCCATTTTTAGGAGGATAGAACCGTTCAATGAGTGAAAATAAAGTTGTCTTTCCACTTCCACTTGGCCCTACAATAGCTGTTACCTTACCCGGAGGAATCACAAAATTAAGATTTGTTAACATCTCTTCCTCCTTATACGCAAAATGTAACTTATTAATATTAATTGGTAAGTTCATATCAACTTCATCTTTTCCAGTTTGATAATCTTCTTCTTCTAGTTCTAATATACTGATCATTCTTTCAGTAGCACCTTTTGTTTTCTGAAGCTCAGTAAAGAAATGTGTAATTTGCGTTATTGGGAAGATAATTTGGAATAAATATAGTATATAGGCTACTAAAGCCCCTGCAGTTATTGCACCTGATGAGACCCTGACCCCGCCATATCCAATAATAACTACTAAAATAAGCATCAATACAAATGAAATAATTGGACCAATGAAAGAGTGTAACTTTCCTTCCTTAATACCGAAAGATAATAAATTATTAATTCCCTTGTTTCCATTAGTAATTTCAGTAGTTTCTGCATTCGAAACTTTTACTAATCTAATTTCTGAAAAAACTTGGCTTATTAATGATGTAAATTTTGCTGTCTCATCTTGGGTTGCTTTAGATAATTTTGACATTTGTTTTCCAATAGGGATAAATATAAGAGCAATGACAGGTATAATACTAAATGTTACTAATGTCATTCTCCAATCTAATACTAGTAGTAATATAAAAGATCCAATAATTGATATGATTCCTGTTAAAAAGTTTGTAATATGTTCTGTTATTAGCCCTTTTAAAATTGCTGTATCATTCGTAACTCGACTAACATTATCACCAGTCTGAGTCTCATCGAAATAAGATATTGGAAGTACAATCATTTTCTTCCACAATCGGTGTCTTACATTGGCAACAACTGTATTTCCTACGCGGCTAAGCAGATAGATCGAAGCTGCTGATGAAATAGCCTGTATGATTAGTACAGTAACAAAAACCGCTATTTGTCCGGCACTTAAGGATGCTAATGAAAAACCATCTACAAATTTCTTTGTAAGCAAAGGTAATAGTAACCCGACTAAAGTAGTGGCTACACTTAATAGTACGCCTATTGCAAACAACCATTTGGGAGGATTTGCATTTTTTATTAAAGAGATAAAATTTCTCCAGTCACTTTTTTTATTTGAATTAGTTTCTTCTTTCATATCTTTACTCCTTACACTTACTATTTTTTATCTACATTACCTTTAAAATTTACAACTAAAATATGAATAAAGAATGAACTAAATTATTTTTTTCTTGATATAAATCGACATCATAATTATTTTTTTATAACGCAAAAAAACATCAGCTTAATAGCTGATGTTTTTGGTTACCAGGCGACGTTCTACTCTCACAGGGGGAAACCCCCAACTACCATCGACGCAAAAGAGCTTAACTGCCGTGTT
>NZ_JBHVPN010000039.1:0-4543 GCF_042887255.1 Gottfriedia sp. NPDC057948 | reverse complement strand
GGCCCGCACAAGCAGCGGAGCATGTGGCTTAATTCGACGCAACGCGAAGAACCTTACCAAGGCTTGACATACACCGGAAAGCATCAGAGATGGTGCCCCCCTTGTGGTCGGTATACAGGTGGTGCATGGCTGTCGTCAGCTCGTGTCGTGAGATGTTGGGTTAAGTCCCGCAACGAGCGCAACCCTTGTTCTGTGTTGCCAGCATGCCCTTCGGGGTGATGGGGACTCACAGGAGACTGCCGGGGTCAACTCGGAGGAAGGTGGGGACGACGTCAAATCATCATGCCCCTTATGTCTTGGGCTGCACACGTGCTACAATGGCCGGTACAATGAGCTGCGATGCCGCGAGGCGGAGCGAATCTCAAAAAGCCGGTCTCAGTTCGGATTGGGGTCTGCAACTCGACCCCATGAAGTCGGAGTTGCTAGTAATCGCAGATCAGCATTGCTGCGGTGAATACGTTCCCGGGCCTTGTACACACCGCCCGTCACGTCACGAAAGTCGGTAACACCCGAAGCCGGTGGCCCAACCCCTTGTGGGAGGGAGCTGTCGAAGGTGGGACCGGCGATTGGGACGAAGTCGTAACAAGGTAGCCGTACCGGAAGGTGCGGCTGGATCACCTCCTTTCTAAGGAGCATCTAGATTCCGCAAGGAATCCAGAGCCACTACGTCGGCAAATGTTCGACGGTGGTTAGCTCATGGGTGGAACGTTGACTATTCGGCACGATGGTTTGTTGTTCACTAGTACTGCTTCGGCGTGGAACGTGGGGAACAGGGCATTGTGTCGGGCACGTTGTTGGGTGTCTGAGGGTGCGGCCGAATTGTGGCTGTCCTTCTGATCCGGCCCCAGTGAACTCATCCGGTTTCGGGTGGGGTGGTGGGTGGCTGGTCGTTGTTTGAGAACTGCACAGTGGACGCGAGCATCTGTGGCCAAGTTTTTAAGGGCGCACGGTGGATGCCTTGGCACCAGGAACCGATGAAGGACGTGGGAGGCCGCGATAGGCCCCGGGGAGCTGTCAACCGAGCTTTGATCCGGGGGTGTCCGAATGGGGAAACCCGGCAGTCGTCATGGGCTGTCACCCGCTGCTGAACACATAGGCAGTGTGGAGGGAACGAGGGGAAGTGAAACATCTCAGTACCCTCAGGAAGAGAAAACAACCGTGATTCCGGGAGTAGTGGCGAGCGAAACCGGATGAGGCCAAACCGTATGCGTGTGATACCCGGCAGGGGTTGCGCATGCGGGGTTGTGGGATCTCTCTTTCACGGTCTGCCGGCCGTGAGACGAGTCAGAAACCGTTGATGTAGGCGAAGGACATGCGAAAGGTCCGGCGTAGAGGGTAAGACCCCCGTAGTCGAAACATCAGCGGCTCGTTTGAGAGACACCCAAGTAGCACGGGGCCCGAGAAATCCCGTGTGAATCTGGCGGGACCACCCGCTAAGCCTAAATATTCCCTGGTGACCGATAGCGGATAGTACCGTGAGGGAATGGTGAAAAGTACCGCGGGAGCGGAGTGAAATAGTACCTGAAACCGTGTGCCTACAAGCCGTGGGAGCGTCGCGCATCGAGCTTGCTCGGTGCGTCGTGACTGCGTGCCTTTTGAAGAATGAGCCTGCGAGTTTGCGGTGTGTAGCGAGGTTAACCCGTGTGGGGTAGCCGTAGCGAAAGCGAGTCCGAATAGGGCGGTTGAGTTGCATGCCCAAGACCCGAAGCGGAGTGATCTAGCCATGGGCAGGTTGAAGCGGAGGTAAGACTTCGTGGAGGACCGAACCCACCAGGGTTGAAAACCTGGGGGATGACCTGTGGTTAGGGGTGAAAGGCCAATCAAACTCCGTGATAGCTGGTTCTCCCCGAAATGCATTTAGGTGCAGCGTCGTGTGTTTCTTGCCGGAGGTAGAGCACTGGATAGGCGATGGGCCCTACCGGGTTACTGACCTTAGCCAAACTCCGAATGCCGGTAAGTGAGAGCGCGGCAGTGAGACTGTGGGGGATAAGCTCCATGGTCGAGAGGGAAACAGCCCAGAGCATCGACTAAGGCCCCTAAGCGTACGCTAAGTGGGAAAGGATGTGGAGTCGCAGAGACAACCAGGAGGTTGGCTTAGAAGCAGCCACCCTTGAAAGAGTGCGTAATAGCTCACTGGTCAAGTGATTCCGCGCCGACAATGTAGCGGGGCTCAAGCACACCACCGAAGTCGTGTCATTGCAGCATGAGGGCCAACGCCTGCTGTGATGGGTAGGGGAGCGTCGTGTGCCGGGTGAAGCGGCGCCGGAAGGCAGTGGTGGACGGTTCACGAGTGAGAATGCAGGCATGAGTAGCGATACATACGTGAGAAACGTGTGCGCCGATTGACTAAGGGTTCCTGGGTCAAGCTGATCTGCCCAGGGTAAGTCGGGACCTAAGGCGAGGCCGACAGGCGTAGTCGATGGATAACCGGTTGATATTCCGGTACCCGCTGTGAAGCGTCAAACATTGAATCCAGTGATGCTAAGTCCGTGAAGCCGTTCCGGACCCTTCGGGGAATGGAAAGTGGTGGAGCCGACGAACCAGACTTGTAGTAGGTAAGCGATGGGGTGACGCAGGAAGGTAGTCCAGCCCGGGCGGTGGTAGTCCCGGGGTAAGGGTGTAGGCCGAGTGGTAGGCAAATCCGTCACTCATATAAGGCTGAGACCTGATGCCGAGCCGATTGTGGTGAAGTGGATGATCCTATGCTGTCGAGAAAAGCCTCTAGCGAGTTTCATGGCGGCCCGTACCCTAAACCGACTCAGGTGGTCAGGTAGAGAATACCGAGGCGTTCGGGTGAACTATGGTTAAGGAACTCGGCAAAATGCCCCCGTAACTTCGGGAGAAGGGGGGCCGGAACTGGTGATCGGATTTACTCCGTGAGCTGGGGCCGGCCGCAGAGACCAGCGAGAAGCGACTGTTTACTAAAAACACAGGTCCGTGCGAAGCCGTAAGGCGATGTATACGGACTGACGCCTGCCCGGTGCTGGAACGTTAAGGGGACCGGTTAGTCACATTTCGGTGTGGCGAAGCTGAGAACTTAAGCGCCAGTAAACGGCGGTGGTAACTATAACCATCCTAAGGTAGCGAAATTCCTTGTCGGGTAAGTTCCGACCTGCACGAATGGCGTAACGACTTCTCGACTGTCTCAACCATAGGCCCGGTGAAATTGCACTACGAGTAAAGATGCTCGTTTCGCGCAGCAGGACGGAAAGACCCCGGGACCTTTACTACAGTTTGATATTGGTGTTCGGTTCGGCTTGTGTAGGATAGGTGGGAGACTGTGAAGCATGCACGCCAGTGTGTGTGGAGTCGTCGTTGAAATACCACTCTGGTCGTGCTGGATGTCTAACCTGGGTCCGTGATCCGGATCAGGGACAGTGTCTGATGGGTAGTTTAACTGGGGCGGTTGCCTCCTAAAGGGTAACGGAGGCGCCCAAAGGTTCCCTCAGCCTGGTTGGCAATCAGGTGTTGAGTGTAAGTGCACAAGGGAGCTTGACTGTGAGACTGACGGGTCGAGCAGGTACGAAAGTAGGGACTAGTGATCCGGCGGTGGCTTGTGGAAGCGCCGTCGCTCAACGGATAAAAGGTACCCCGGGGATAACAGGCTGATCTTCCCCAAGAGTCCATATCGACGGGATGGTTTGGCACCTCGATGTCGGCTCGTCGCATCCTGGGGCTGGAGTCGGTCCCAAGGGTTGGGCTGTTCGCCCATTAAAGCGGTACGCGAGCTGGGTTTAGAACGTCGTGAGACAGTTCGGTCCCTATCCGCTGCGCGCGTAGGAGTGTTGAGAAGGGCTGTCCCTAGTACGAGAGGACCGGGACGGACGAACCTCTGGTGTGCCAGTTGTCCTGCCAAGGGCATGGCTGGTTGGCTACGTTCGGGAGGGATAACCGCTGAAAGCATCTAAGCGGGAAGCCTGCTTCGAGATGAGCACTCCCACCTCCTTGAGAGGGTAAGGCTCCCAGTAGACGACTGGGTTGATAGGCCGGATGTGGAAGCCCGGTAACGGGTGGAGTTGACCGGTACTAATAGGCCGAGGGCTTGTCCTCAGTTGCTCGCGTCCACTGTGTTGGTTCTGAAACCACGAACAACCCCATGTGCCACACATGGTGCGGTTGATTGTTTCATAGTGTTTCGGTGGTCATTGCGTGAGGGAAACGCCCGGTTACATTCCGAACCCGGAAGCTAAGCCTTACAGCGCCGATGGTACTGCAGGGGGGACCCTGTGGGAGAGTAGGACGCCGCCGAACAATCATTGTGGGGAAGCCCCGCACCTTCTGGTGCGGGGCTTTTCTGCGTTCCGGACCCGGCCTCGGACCCGGCCCCGGACCTGAATCTGCGGGCCCCACCCACCCCGCCGATCGCGATTATGCGTATCCCCTGATCCCGTGTATGGTTTACCTTGTTGCCACAGCGCAACGAGGCCCCAATAGCTCAGTCGGTAGAGCGTCTCCATGGTAAGGAGAAGGTCTGCGGTTCGATTCCGCATTGGGGCTCTGGTGAACGGCTCCTCGCTCCGGCGGGGGTCCGAGCATCACAGCG
>NZ_JBHVPN010000038.1:3369-4910 GCF_042887255.1 Gottfriedia sp. NPDC057948 | reverse complement strand
ATCAAACTTGTTAGTTAAGTCCTCGACCGATTAGTATCAGTCAGCTCCACGTGTCACCACGCTTCCACCTCTGACCTATCAACCTGATCGTCTCTCAGGGGTCTTACTAGCTTAACGCTATGGGAAATCTCATCTTGAGGGGGGCTTCATGCTTAGATGCTTTCAGCACTTATCCCTTCCACACATAGCTACCCAGCCATGCTCTTGGCAGAACAACTGGTACACCAGCGGTGTGTCCATCCCGGTCCTCTCGTACTAAGGACAGCTCCTCTCAAATTTCCTGCGCCCACGACGGATAGGGACCGAACTGTCTCACGACGTTCTGAACCCAGCTCGCGTACCGCTTTAATGGGCGAACAGCCCAACCCTTGGGACCGACTACAGCCCCAGGATGCGATGAGCCGACATCGAGGTGCCAAACCTCCCCGTCGATGTGGACTCTTGGGGGAGATAAGCCTGTTATCCCCGGGGTAGCTTTTATCCGTTGAGCGATGGCCCTTCCATGCGGAACCACCGGATCACTAAGCCCGACTTTCGTCCCTGCTCGACTTGTAGGTCTCGCAGTCAAGCTCCCTTATGCCTTTACACTCTTCGAATGATTTCCAACCATTCTGAGGGAACCTTTGGGCGCCTCCGTTACTCTTTAGGAGGCGACCGCCCCAGTCAAACTGCCCACCTGACACTGTCTCCGAGCCGGATCACGGCTCTAGGTTAGAATTTCAATACAGCCAGGGTAGTATCCCACCGACGCCTCCACCGAAGCTAGCGCTCCGGCTTCTCAGGCTCCTACCTATCCTGTACAAGCTGTACCAAAATTCAATATCAAGCTGCAGTAAAGCTCCACGGGGTCTTTCCGTCCTGTCGCGGGTAACCTGCATCTTCACAGGTACTATAATTTCACCGAGTCTATGGTTGAGACAGTGCCCAAATCGTTACGCCTTTCGTGCGGGTCGGAACTTACCCGACAAGGAATTTCGCTACCTTAGGACCGTTATAGTTACGGCCGCCGTTTACTGGGGCTTCAATTCAGAGCTTCTCCCGTAAGGGATAACCCCTCCTCTTAACCTTCCAGCACCGGGCAGGCGTCAGCCCCTATACTTCGCCTTGCGGCTTCGCAGAGACCTGTGTTTTTGCTAAACAGTCGCTTGGGCCTTTTCACTGCGGCTCTCCCGGGCATACACCCAAAAGAGCACCCCTTCTCCCGAAGTTACGGGGTCATTTTGCCGAGTTCCTTAACCATAGTTCTCTCGCTCACCTTAGGATTCTCTCCTCGCCTACCTGTGTCGGTTTGCGGTACAGGCACCTATTTCCTCGCTAGAAGCTTTTCTTGGCAGCGTAGAATCAGGAACTTCGGTACTATATTTCCCTCGCCATCACAACTCAGCCTTATGATGTGCGGATTTGCCTACACATCAGCCTAATTGCTTGGACGCGCATATCCAGCAGCGCGCTTACCCTATCTTTCTGCGTCCCTCCATTGCTCAAACGGAAATGAGGTGGTACAGGAATATCAACCTGTTGTCCATCGCCTACGCCTTTCG
>NZ_JBHVPN010000038.1:1791-3274 GCF_042887255.1 Gottfriedia sp. NPDC057948 | reverse complement strand
GTCGGCCTCGGCTTAGGTCCTGACTAACCCTGGGAGGACGAGCCTTCCCCAGGAAACCTTAGGCATACGGTGGACGGGATTCTCACCCGTCTTTCGCTACTCATACCGGCATTCTCACTTCTAAGCGCTCCACCAGTCCTTACGATCTAGCTTCAACGCCCTTAGAACGCTCCCCTACCACTGATACCATACGGTATCAATCCGCAGCTTCGGTGATACGTTTAGCCCCGTTACATTTTCGGCGCAGAGTCACTCGACCAGTGAGCTATTACGCACTCTTTAAATGGTGGCTGCTTCTAAGCCAACATCCTGGTTGTCTAAGCAACTCCACATCCTTTTCCACTTAACGTATACTTTGGGACCTTAGCTGGCGGTCTGGGCTGTTTCCCTCTTGACCACGGATCTTATCACTCGTAGTCTGACTCCTATGGATAAGTCATTGGCATTCGGAGTTTGACTGAATTCGGTAACCCGTTGGGGGCCCCTAGTCCAATCAGTGCTCTACCTCCAAGACTCTAACACATAAGGCTAGCCCTAAAGCTATTTCGGGGAGAACCAGCTATCTCCGAGTTCGATTGGAATTTCTCCGCTACCCACACCTCATCCCCGCACTTTTCAACGTGCGTGGGTTCGGACCTCCATTCAGTGTTACCTGAACTTCATCCTGGACATGGGTAGATCACTCGGTTTCGGGTCTACGACCACGTACTATATCGCCCTATTCAGACTCGCTTTCGCTGCGGCTCCGTCTCTTCAACTTAACCTTGCACGGGATCGTAACTCGCCGGTTCATTCTACAAAAGGCACGCCATCACTCGTTAACGAGCTCTGACTATTTGTAAGCACACGGTTTCAGGTTCTCTTTCACTCCCCTTCCGGGGTGCTTTTCACCTTTCCCTCACGGTACTGGTTCACTATCGGTCACTAGGTAGTATTTAGCCTTGGGAGATGGTCCTCCCAGATTCCGACGGAATTTCACGTGTTCCGCCGTACTCAGGATCCACTCAAGAGGGAACGAGGTTTCAACTACAGGGTTTTTACCTTCTTTGACGGACCTTTCCAGGTCGCTTCATTTACCCCGTTCCTTTGTAACTCCGTATAGAGTGTCCTACAACCCCAAGAGGCAAGCCTCTTGGTTTGGGCTATCTTCCGTTTCGCTCGCCGCTACTCAGGAAATCGCTATTGCTTTCTATTCCTCCAGGTACTTAGATGTTTCAGTTCCCTGGGTCTGTCCTCAGTACCCTATGTATTCAGGTAAAGATACTACTCCATTACGAGTAGTGGGTTTCCCCATTCGGAAATCTCCGGATCAAAGCTTACTTACAGCTCCCCGAAGCATATCGGTGTTAGTCCCGTCCTTCATCGACTCCTAGTGCCAAGGCATCCACCGTGCGCCCTTTCTAACTTAACTAATTTTAAAACTAATTGAATTAAACTTACGCAGTTTAATGAATGACATTATCTAGTTTTCAAGGTACAAATT
>NZ_JBHVPN010000037.1:0-7474 GCF_042887255.1 Gottfriedia sp. NPDC057948 | reverse complement strand
CTTGTCCCCATAAAAAAACACCCCTTATGTAATATAGTTTACTATACGACATAAAAGGTGTTTTTTCTCGTGTCCCACATAAAGGGTTCACTATATTTTCCCAATGGTTTTTTTGTTATTAATCTTCCATCGTTGATAAATCACCAGTTGGAAGGTCTAACTCCCATGCTTTTAATACTCTTCGCATAATTTTTCCGCTTCGAGTTTTTGGTAATTTATCACGGAATTCGATTTGTCTAGGTGCTGCATGAGCTGCTAGTCCTAGTTTTACAAAGGTACGAATTTCTTCTTTCAATTCATCTGAAGCAACATAACCCTCTCTTAACGCAACAAATGCTTTAATAATCTCACCTCTTACAGGATCTGGTATACCAATTACACCAGCTTCTGCAATCGCAGGATGCTCGACAAGCTTACTTTCTACTTCAAATGGACCTACTCTCTCACCAGAAGTCATAATTACATCGTCTACTCGACCTTGGAACCAGAAATATCCATCCTCATCCATATAAGCTGAATCACCTGAAACATACCACTCATCATTTAAGAAATATGATTGGAATTTTGGTTCATTATTCCAAATTGTGTTCATCATCGATGGCCAACCCTTTTTAATTGCTAGATTTCCCATCGTATATGGAGCAACTTCATTACCGTTATTATCAACAATTGCTGCCTCGATTCCAGGGAATGGTTTACCCATTGAACCTGGGCGAATTGGCATACATGGATAGTTACAAATTAATGAAGCTCCCGTTTCCGTCATCCACCAATTATCATGGATTCGTAAATTAAATACTTTTGCTCCCCAACGAACTACCTCTGGATTTAAAGGCTCACCAACACTTAAAATATGTCGAAGTGAACTTAAATCATACTTCTTAATAATGTCTTCCCCTGAACCCATAAGCATACGGAACGCTGTCGGAGCACTATACCAAACCGTTACGCCGAATTCTTGAATTGTTTCATACCAAGCATTTGGACTGAAACGCCCTCCTAATATCACGTTAGAAGCACCATTTAACCAAGGTCCAAAAATACCGTATGAAGTTCCAGTTACCCAACCTGGATCCGCAGTACACCAATATACATCATCGTTTTGAAGATCCGTCACCCATTTACCAGTTTGATAGTGTTGAATCATCGCTTGTTGAACGTGAAGTACACCTTTTGGTTTTCCAGTTGACCCAGAAGTATAATGTAAAATTAAACCATCATGACGATTTAACCATGTAAGCTCAAAATCTGCTTTTGCCTCTTTATAACGAGCTTTAAAATCTACAAATTTACCGCCTTCCTCAACATCATCACCGATAAGGAAGATTGTTTTTAACGCAGGTAGATCATTAACTGGAACACGTGATAATAATTCTGGCGTTGTGACTAATACCTTTGCCTCACTATCCTCTAAACGATCCTTAACAGCGCCTTCCATAAATGCCTCAAATAAAGGGCCAACAATAGCACCTAATTTTAAAGCTCCTAAAAGTGCAAAATACAATTCTGGTTGACGAGGCATGAAAATAAATACTCGATCACCTTTTTCAACGTCACCGAATTGTTTTAAAACATTTGCAGCCTTATTTGAATTATTTTTCATTTCTTCAAACGTATATTTTTCATTTCGCTTATCATCTTTGTAATACAAAGCAACTTTATCTTTTCGATCAGAATTTGCATGACGATCGATCGCTTCAAAAGCCATATTATACTTTTGTGTTGTATACCAAGAAAACTCTTTTTCTACATCTTCCCACTTAAAATTTTTATAAGTTTCATCATAGTTCTTTAAATTAAATTGTCCGTTTTTTACAGGAAGCGCTTCCACCTTCATATAAATCCCTCCTTGATATTCTCTACTATCATTATACAATGATAAGATTTAATTTTCAGTATTTTTAATAAATTACCCATTTATATGTATTAGACACATACTGTTTTTTTTCCTGTATGTCTTTCCTGCATTTTTTAGTATGATTATTAAAAAGGTGTTTTCTAAAGGGAGTGAGAAATATTGGATCACCCAAAAAAATATTTTTCAAAAACAATCCAAACTGTGCATGGTGAATTAATTATAGAGGGACCGGTCGAATCTGCCTTACTTGAAACATATCATTTTCATGAAAATTTAACATCTTTTAGACAACCAGCACAGCAACATAAAGCAATTGTTGAAATCGCTAGTCTACCTGAAGCAAGAATTATTATTGCTAGACTTAATCAAACAATAGTAGGTTACGTAACTTATTTATATCCAGACCCACTTGAGAGATGGTCAAAAACAACTCTAGTAAATTTAATCGAGCTTGGAGCAATTGAGGTAATACCTGAATTCCGCGGTTTTTCAGTTGCTAAAAATATGTTAATTCTATCAATGCTAGATGATGCAATGGAAGACTATATCATTATCACAACAGAGTATTATTGGCATTGGGATTTAAAAGGTACTGGTTTAAATGTATGGGAATATCGAAAAATGATGGAAAAAATGATGAATGCCGGTGGACTCATCCAATTTGCAACTGATGATCCTGAAATCTGTTCCCATCCAGCAAACTGTTTAATGGTAAGAATGGGAAAACGAGTAACAACTGAAGAAATTCAAGCATTTGACGCACTACGCTTTTTACAAAGATATATGTACTAATTGAACTTTAATCTCGAAAGGTAGGATTCAAAATAATGCTTATTCAAGATATTATGCGCAGTTCAAACATTACTTTAAAAAAAGAAAATACAATCGGTGAAGCAGTAGCCATCTTTCGAACAGGTGATGTACGTCATATTCCAATCATTAATGAAGATAATCAAGTGGTTGGAATCATTTCTGATCGAGATGTACGCGATGCTTTACCTTCAACACTTTTTCCACAAGCATTTTCATCTGTACTTGAGGTTCCTGTTGAAAAAATTATGACGACTAATGTCATTACTTGCAGTCCAATTGACTTTGTTGAAGAAGTAGCAACTTATTTCTATCAATATAAAATAGGCTGTTTACCTGTCGTATCTAGCGGAAAGTTAATAGGACTTGTGACCGGAATTGATGTATTACACACTCTAGTAACGTTAACAGGTGCATATCAACCTAGCTCTCAAATAGAAATATTAGTCCATGATCATCCAGGCATTTTAAGTGACGTTGTTAACGTATTTTCAAAAGAAAACATTAATATTGTAAGTGTCCTTGTTTACCCTGCAAAAGAAGTGGATCATAAGGTTCTTGTATTTAGAATTCAAACGATGAATCCACTTTCGATTATTCAAACTTTAAAAACTGAAGGATATAAAATTCTTTGGCCAAATGAAGCGAGTGAATCATGATGAAAAAGGATGCATACTTAGTATATAGCGAAAAATACCATGCCTATCAATTCAACGAAAAACATCCATTTAATCCGATTCGCTCTCAATTGGTTTATGATCTATTAACATCTAGTAATCTATTAAATGATGCTGATATTATTCCACCAAGATTAGCAACTGATGACGAACTGCTCCTTTTTCATGATTTACAATTTATCGAACAAGTTAAAAAAGCAAGCCGAGAACCAGTTATTGCAAATATCGCTGAACAATTTGGACTTGGAACTGAAGATACACCCATTTTTAAAAATATGCACGAGGCCAGTTCTTTAATTGTTGGTGGCACCTTAACAGCAGTAGATGCCGTTCTAGAAGGAAAATCCAATCATGCTTTTAATTTAGGTGGTGGACTACATCACGGTTTTAAACGAAAAGCCTCTGGTTTTTGTGTTTATAATGATTGTGCAATCGCTATAAAATATATTCAACAAAAATACGGTTTAAAGGTGTTATATGTAGATACGGACGCACACCATGGAGACGGAGTTCAGTGGGCATTTTATGATGACCCAACTGTTTGCACACTCTCAATCCATGAAACTGGTAGATATCTATTTCCAGGTACAGGTGCGGTAACCGAAAGAGGTCAAGGTAAAGGCTTCGGATACTCATTTAACATTCCAATTGATGCATTCACCGAGGACGAATCATTTCTATTAAGCTATAAAAAAGCAATCAACGATATAGCTCAATACTTCAAACCAGATGTAATCCTTACCCAAAATGGCTCTGATTCGCATTGTTACGATCCATTAACTCATCTTTGTACGACAATGAAAACATTCGAGGAAATCCCAAAAATCGCACACGAAATCGCTCACAAATATTGCGATGGCAAATGGATTGCTGTTGCTGGAGGAGGATACGATTACTGGAGAGTAGTACCAAGAGCTTGGTCACAAGTATGGCTAGCTATGACAAATCAACAACCAACTTCAAACCTAATACCGGATAGCTGGCTAGAAAAATGGCAGAAAATTGCTAATGTTAAGTTACCTGAAACCTGGACAGACAATCCATCAATCGTAAAGCCTATTCCAAGGAAAAGGGAAATAGAGGAATACAACGAACAAGTCTTATACCGTGCACTTGAGTCATTGCACATTCAACAAAAAAAACCTTTTATTTAAATACTACACGCCGCCTGAGAGGGGATCTCGACGGCGTTTTTTATTTTTGGTAGTTTTTTGATTATGAATTAGTAGACTGTGATTTATTTACGGCTCGATTTTAAGTAGCGATTACGGGTATATGTATTCTTTTGATTTATTTGCAGTTTACAAAGTTTTATTTGCTGTTTACTATTTTTAATTGCGGTTCTTGGTTTTTAATTGCAGTTTTGCTATTTTTAATTGCGATTCTCGGATTTTTTTTTGCAGTTCTACTTTATTTGTGGACCACCCAAGTTTATTTGCAGCCCAACGTTTATTCCATATTTTTTGATAAGTTCCCCATAAAAACAAAAAAGCCTAGAATCACTAAAATTCTAAGCTACTTTCATCATTTACTTTGTTGATTGTCTAATTTGAAGATGATGCGGAAGAATGACTGTTTGATCTTCCACTGTCTCTTTATTCATATACTTCGTTAATAATCTCATTGCAACTGCACCAATATCATACATTGGTTGAGCAACAGATGATAATTTTGGACGCACCATTAATGCCAACCTTGTATTATCAAATCCAAAAACTTCAAGGTTATTCGGCACTAATATTCCGTGGTCTTGGGCACTGTGTATTACACCAATCGCCATTTCATCAGATGCTACGAAAATCGCGCTCGGAATAATATTACGCTCATGGAAAGCTTCAAAAGCTTCACTGCCTGATTCATACGTATTATCACCATAAGTTACTAACTCTTCATCGAATTCGATTCCATTTTCTTGTAAAGCACGTTTATATCCTTCTAACTTACTTAATCCGATAATATTCGTTTCAGTAGGTCCGTTTACGAATGCTACCTTTTGGTGACCTTTTTTAATTAAATAATCTACTGCATCAAATGCCGCCTGAGCATAGTCAATATTTACTGAAGGGATTTTATTAGCTTCATCATATGTAGTCGCTAAAACGATTGGAACGCCAGCCTTTTCATACTCTTCTTGATGAATATCCGTAATTGTTCCACCAATAAATAAGATTCCGTCAACTTGCTTTGCTAACATATTATTTATTAATGTAATTTCTTTCTCAACATTCTCATCTGAGTTACTTAAGATAATATTGTATTTATACATTGTTGCAATATCTTCAATACCACGTGCTAGTTCTGCATAAAAAGTATTTGATATGTCTGGAATAATTACACCAACTGTAGTTGTTTTTTTACTTGCTAGTCCTCTTGCTACTGCATTAGGTCTATATCCTAAACGGCTGATCGCTTCGTTTACTTTTTTTCTTGTAGTAGGTTTAACATTTGGATTACCATTAACTACTCGTGAAACTGTAGCCATGGAAACGTTTGCCTCACGTGCTACATCATAAATCGTAACCGTCATATTTATCACTCCTCTATTTTATTCTATCTATTATGTAGTTTGTTTTTTATTTAGGTAAAATAGTCATAAAACGTAATATTCCACAAAAATAGTGCTTCATTCTATCTTATAGTGAAACGAATATTCGTTCAATACACCTATTAGAAAAAAATGTAAATTATTCGTAGTTTATCACTATATATTGCTAATTTAAAACAAACGTTCACAAATTATTCAAAAAGCGCCGACTGATTTTGTTCAGCCAGCGCTTTTATGTTGATTATCGATTTATGAAAGAATTAACTTCAGACATAAATTGGTCAAATTGATCAAAATTCATTTGCTGAGATGAGTCACTTAAAGCAGTAGCAGGATCTGGATGAACCTCTGCCATAATACCATCAGCTCCAATTGCTAGTCCCGCTTTTGCTGCGGGTATTAGTAAGTCTCTTCTACCTGTCGAATGTGTAACATCTACTAATACAGGTAAGTGTGTTTCTTGTTTTAAAATTGGAACAGCTGTTATATCTAATGTATTTCTCGTAGCTTTTTCATAAGTTCTAATGCCACGTTCACATAAAATAATTTCTTGATTGCCTTCTGACATGATGTATTCAGCTGCATAAATGAATTCTTCGATTGTCGCCGATAAACCTCTTTTTAATAAAATTGGTTTATTTACAGAACCTGCTGCTTTTAGTAATTCAAAGTTCTGCATATTTCTAGCGCCGATTTGAATGATATCAACATAATCTAATGCCATTTCAATATGTTCTGGGCTTACTATCTCACTAATAATTGCCAACCCATGGTTTTTTCCAACCTCTTTTAAAATCTTTAATCCCTCTTCACCTAGTCCTTGGAAGTCATAAGGCGAAGTACGTGGTTTAAATGCACCACCACGCATAATTTTTATACCTTGTTCCTTTAACACTTTCGCTACAGAATCAACTTGTTCATAGCTCTCAACTGCACATGGGCCAGCAATAACAATTGGACTTCCATCACCAATATTAACACCATTTACATTAACGATCGTGTTCTCTGATTTTCTTTTTCTTGAAACAAGTAGAACTTTTTTATCGTCTTCTTCTTGAAGCTCTAAGCTACTTTTAAAAATTTCTTTAAAAATATGTTGGAGGGTAGCCGTACTAAAAGGACCTTCATTGATTTCGGCAATATGATCTAGCATCTTACGTTCCCTAACTGGATCATATCGTTTAACGCCTTGATCTATTTTTGCTATACCAATTTTCTTAGCGATTTCGCCTCTTTTATTTAATAACTCAAATATTTGATGATTAATTTCGTCTATTTCAATTCTAAGTTGTTCTAAATCATTTTTAGTCAAATTAAATCCTCCTTGCAAATACCAATATCTCATTTGTTATTATGACACTTTATTGAAAGCTAATCAAAACATGAGCATTATTTTAAAAAAATGTTTTTTTAGTGAATATTTTGTTTTCTCGTTGGGAATTGTTGCGAGACAAATAAAAAAGAAGAGTTATCAAAGTAACTCTTCTTTTCATGCTGTTGAAAAACAACCTTGTCAATTATTTATCAAATTTTCGTAAAGTAGCAGAGTGATGTTGATTTCCATTACAGGATGCTCGCTTTCCA
>NZ_JBHVPN010000036.1:0-8750 GCF_042887255.1 Gottfriedia sp. NPDC057948 | reverse complement strand
ACACCCGTTCCCATACCGAACACGGCAGTTAAGCTCTTTTGCGTCGATGGTAGTTGGGGGTTTCCCCCTGTGAGAGTAGAACGTCGCCTGGTTTACCAAAGTATCAGCTAATAAGCTGGTGCTTTTTTTATTTTGAATCAGCCAATTATTGAATTTAACAACCTAAAAGGACTGTCAATTATTGATAGTCCTTTTAGTCTTTGTACAAAATTTGATTACCAAGTACTGAAGAACCTAAACCTAGTCATTCAGAATTATCAATAATCGTAGGAATTGTATCAGTTTGTTTAAAAACATAGGTTTCATTATCAATTTTTATTTTAAAAGTGCTTCCTTTTTTATCATTAATGATTTTCAAGTTATGAAACTTAGGACTGTTAATGACATACGTCGTATCTGTTTTCTGTGTATAAGTTCCTTTATCTGTCTCAGATTGATTATAATAATAAAATGAATGATGGTCCTCTTCATCAAATACTATTGATGCAAATGGAAGTTTTTTGCTGTGGTAAGTTCCTATTAAAGTTGACTCATCAAAATTCTGTATTTTAGGCATGTTTATAGCTAAAATAATAAATACAAAAACCAATAATAGAATAATACTTTTATCAACCCAATTTTTCTTTTCAACCTCAGGCATTACAATCTACACTCCTTCCTTAATTTAAAAATAAAACGTGTCATGGCTTCTTCAAATCCATACTTCATATTGTGATTAAACATTTGCATTGCAGTCATTTGGTGATCGAATTTAACACTTTTTTTATGATCCCTAAATGTTCAGCAAATTTTTGATTGAAGTACATAAATTCTCTCCTCTTGTCTATTTGGATTATCATGTAATCTCTCCTCTAGTTTTAATTCGATTTACAAATAAAAAAGAGCAGGGGGGTAAAACCCTACTCATTTCTTCTTTTTATCTCTATATTCAATTTAATTTCCTATAATACCTAGAACAATTACGCCACCGATAGAATAAGGATTTATTATATAATCCCAAATATCAAAATCAATATCTGATTCATCATATTCTTCGTCAGATACTTCAGTAGGTTCCTCTATATAAGAATCTTCATATTGCTTGCTCTTGTTCTTCCGACTGTTGATCTAGTTCATCGTAATATTCTTTCTCTTGTTGTTCATTATCTTCCATTTCTTGATAAAATTCATCTGATTGTTGCTCATAATATTCTTCTAGGTCAGGATCTTCTTCGTATGTATTATCACTATTACCACCATTATGATAATGATATTCCCCATACTTTAAATTGTATTTTTCACAATTCGTATAACACCTATGTCCTCCGTTAGCATCAGTTCTTCCAGGAGAGGCATAGGATTTTTCATTAGATATAAATAATTGAAAAACTAATAATAAAATTAATAATAAAGTTTTCTTCATGGTTCTCCTCAAATTCAAGCATAAAAAGAGCAGAGGTGCCTGCTCTTGAATTGGTTAATCGACGATTATTCCATCATATCTGAATTTTTTATTAGGGAATGTTATCGTTGGACCAGACTGTTCTATTGTAATATCTAAATGATATTCACCTGTTTCTTTCAATTCTCTAAATACAAGGGTGTTATTTGCGTAATCACCAAGACCCGTGTGCTGAATATCTATCAATTTTTCACCCTGGCGTAATTCTACATAAACATGTGCGCCATAATATCCACTATAATTAGTGAATCCAGCACGAACATGATCACCTATATGTAAATGACCTTCCCGTATGTACATCCTAACTATTGTTCCATATTTATGTTCTACAAGAGGGTTAGGGTCTGGCTTGCTAACTTTAGCAGCAGAAGCTTTAGCTCTTTTTTCAATTCTTTCAATCTTTTCATTCTTTTTTACATTTTGCATATCAAAATAAAAACCTAATGCTATCATTGCAACGATAACTATGGCTATCACTGCTTTTATGCTAAACCTCATTCTTAAACCATCCTTTTGTTATAATCTGAATTAATTATCATTATATATTATTAATCAATTCTTTAGGAATGGTTCTAAAAGTTTAATTGATACAAGGGGCACACTTAACTCATTCTTGATATAGTTCGCCTTTTACATAAGCAAGATTATTGCGAAACACTATATCGTGTTCATGTAAATACTGCTCATAGGCTCTGATATCCTCAAAGATGACTTGTTCATCTTCTGTTACTTTCAAACCTAGAATCTCAATCTGCACTAACAGTCTATATACTTGATTTAAATACTTTGCTATTTCACGACATAAGAAAACCTTGTCAAAAAAATGACTTACATCAAAATCTTCAAGATAATGAGTTTCGACTGTTTCACTAACAACTTTAATCTCAATCTTAATCATGGTTACATCTCCCACAATACGTAATAGCCATTTCCTCTGGACAATCGAAAGGGTTGTTATGTTCAGCACCAATAAAGCCAGCGCCGCAAAACTCGCATTTACTATCTACTACAATAAATACTTCTTTACTGCATGTACCAATTAATGTTCCATAAGGTTCATCAGTAAAGAGCGTACTTGTTTCTGTTTGAAAGCTTTAATAGCCATATTAATAATTCTCCTCTATATAGAAATAAGCGATCTCCTCTTAATACAAGGAATCGCTTCATAATAACCAGCTATCTCAAATTGTCGTTGTGCATTACGGAATACATAATCAATGTTCTCCTGTTCCCTAAGAGCACATTTTTTAAAATAACTGTACTTATAGTATCGTTCCAGTAAATTTCATAATTTATCTCCTTTTCCTTATCAATAAACTCACATCCACCGCACTCTCTTTTCTTACCATGAAATTCACCAAATTGATTTAATAAAAATGTCTCCCCTCCGATCGTTCCGTGATTATAGCTAATCAAATAGTGTGAGTTTGACTTAATTAAATCTTTATCATATTTTCCTTTATATTTTAAAGTTGTTTGATATAAGATATCAGTTCCGACCAAAGTCATTTCGTGTAAAATTTCCCAGTTATTATCGGCTCCTTTAAAACTAACAGACTTTGTCCTAAATAAATGATTTGCAATTTCTCCGTGTACTGTAGTAACTGAGTTAAATAAGAATAATAAACTGAAAGTGAGATGAGCTATTATATTTTTCATTTTAAATCTCCAGTTTTTATATTTAATATTCAATTAAATGGTGTGTTTTTATACAATGATAGATCCCTTTAAACTAAATTTTTATTTGCTGCAAATTTGGAAGGTATATTTATTACTTTTTTCAATTGGCCTATAGGGAGTATGAAACTTAAAGTAGAGTACTTACCTGAAGGGGAAAAAGTTGTAGAGAATTTTAATTTAATCACATATAGTAAATAATGTAGATCATCTTTACTTTTCAATTTACACATAGTATGATTATTTCAATAAGTTAGATTTCAATGAACATAATAATAAATGAGGTGCATTTTGTGAGTGCGGTAGGTTCTAAATAGGAAAAAATTAAATGAAATAAATAGGATGAAAAAAAGGGGAATTTGTAGAATTCGTACCCTTAATTTTGTCATGTATTTATTTCAAACCTATGAAGATACCTACAATACTTTATAATGCGTGTAATGAATTTAGTTTGGCTATTCTGTAATAGCTTATTTAACTATATTTCAATTATAATTGCCTTGTAATGTGATTAAAGCTGCGGTATCTCCGCAGCTTTTTTTATATTTTTTCGGGTAAATCTTATTTCTATAATAATCTCATTGGAATCTAACGGGTAGGTATCTCCATTTATGATCGATAAAATCATATGAAAGAGGAGAATAAAAGTTGAATAATATAACATTTGAAAAGTTACAATATAACGAGTTAAAAGGAATAGTAAAAACTTATTGTGTAAGTGGATTAGGTAAAAAACTGATAAATCAATTAGAACCTAGTAGCAATATAAAAGTAGTTAAAAATAGATTAAATGAGACAACTGAAGCTCGGGCAATATTAGATGCAGAAGGACATGTGCCATTTTTAGGTGTTTCTAACATTGAAAATCTTATTCAAAATCTTGAAAAGGGCATGATATTAGATCCGAGTGACTTAATCAGTGTTTCGGACTTTTTAAGAGGATGTAGAAGAATTAAAAAGTTTATGCAAGATAACTTATTTTTTGCTCCAATTCTCGCTTCATACGCAAACTCAATGAGTGAATTTATAAGTATTGAAGATGAGGTTAACTTCTCAATTAAAGGAAATAGCATTGATTCTGCGGCAAGTAAGGACCTTAAACGAATACGAAATAATATTGAATTAGTTGAAGAGAAAATTAAAGATCGTTTAAATAAGTTTTTAAGTAGTAGTGCTAATAAAATGTATATTCAAGACTTTTTTATAAGTAAGAAAGATGACCGATATACAATACCAATTAAAGCTTCCTTTAAGAAGCAAGTTCCTGGATCGATTATTGAAGTTTCTTCTAAAGGGGCAACAGTCTTTATTGAACCGAATACAGTAACTAAATTAAACAGTGAGTTAGCAAGCCTAAAGGCTGAAGAGGCAATGGAAGAATATCAAATTTTAGCTACTCTTTCAGGAATGATTTTAGAAAACATTTATGAAATAAATATAAATATGGAGTTAATTAGTCAATATGATATGGTGTTTGCTAAAGCTAAATTTAGCAAACATATTGGTGGAGTTGAGCCGAAATTAAATGACTTTGGATATATAAAGTTAGTTAATTGCAAACATCCACTATTAACAGGTAATGTAGTTCCGCTTAATTTTGAGATAGGAGAGAGTTATCGTAGTTTAATCATTACTGGACCTAATGCGGGTGGGAAGACAGTCGTTCTGAAAACAATTGGTTTACTAACTTTAGCAACAATGTCAGGTTTCCATATTATTGGAGACACGGGGACTGAAATTGCTGTATTTGAAAAGATTTTTGTTGATATTGGTGACAATCAAAGTTTAGAGAATGCACTAAGCACATTCTCATCACATATGAAAAACCTTTCCGATATTATGAGTGTTTCTAATAATAATACACTTTTACTATTCGATGAAATAGGAAGTGGTACGGAACCGAATGAAGGAGCTGCACTTGCAATTTCTATTTTGGAAGAATTTTACCATATGGGATGTATTACAGTTGCAACTACCCATTATGGTGAAATTAAACGTTTTTCAGAAATGCATAGTGACTTTATGAATGCAGCAATGCGATTTAATAGTGAAAC
The DNA here is from genome assembly GCF_042887255.1 of Gottfriedia sp. NPDC057948. NCBI lineage: Bacteria > Bacillati > Bacillota > Bacilli > Caryophanales > Bacillaceae > Gottfriedia > Gottfriedia sp. NPDC057948. The sequence goes on along the minus strand of NZ_JBHVPN010000036.1, from coordinate 3,578 downwards.
ACTAGAACCAATGTATAAGTTAATTATCGGGAAATCAGGAGAAAGTAATGCTCTATGGATTTCTAAGAAAATGAATATTCCTGAAAATGTACTTCTAAGAGCGAAGGAATATATGGAAAATAAAGAATATCAATTAGAAAAAGTAAATGAAAGTGCAATAAGGAGACCAAAGATTGTCAAATTGAGATCGGAAGAAAAGGTTAACTATCGAAAAGGTGATCGAGTAAAATTATTAGACTTTGATAACTTTGGAATTGTCTTTAAAGAAATCGATAATTTCTACAATCTCATTGTTTTTTACAATGGCGAATTTTTGGAAGTGAATGAAAAACGAGTAACTTTAGAAGTAAAGGCAGCTGAACTTTACCCAGAGGGATATGACTTAGATACATTATTTGTTGATTATGCGACAAGGAAATTACAGCACGATATTGATCGAGGTTCGAAAAAGGCACTACGAAAGATTCAAAAAGGAATGAGAAGTAACGGGGAGTGATATTACGGCTGTTTTCGATCAGCAAATTATTGCACTTTGTTTACAAACTAGAACATCAGCCCAAAAGCTGATGTTTTTGATTTAAGAAAAAATTCATTGTTTTCAAGAATACAAAACAAATTTAAGCTTATATGAATAGACTATACCAAACTACATGATTGGGGTCTTAATATGAGGAAATTTTCTTATATAGATTTAATCGCCACGTTAAATATAGAAGATGCACATCCAGGTGGGTTTGATTTAACAAAAAAAACATTAAGATTTCTTCCGCTGAATTCAGATAGCCAAGTTTTAGAGGTTGGATGCGGTTCGGGTAAAACTGCTAGCTATTTATATGAAACTTATAATTGCCCAATTACAACAATCGATATAAACAGTCGGATGCTGGCAAATGCACGAAAACGATTTAACAAAAAGAAAATTCCAGTTACTCTGCATCAAGCAAGTGCAGAAAACCTGCCTTTTAAAGATAATTCATTTGATATTATTATTTCGGAATCAGTAACAAGCTTCACAAATGTAGATAAATCAATACAAGAATATGTAAGAGTGTTAAAAAAAGGTGGATATTTTCTTGCTATAGAAATGACATCAGAGAGACCACTAACACTAAAAGAAGAAAGCGAAATAAAGGATGTTTATGGTATTTCAAAAGTAAAAACGGTAAGAGAGTGGGAAGAAGCATTAATCAAAGGGGGCTTTAGGGATTATAAAATCCTTAAAGGAAATACAGTAATGAATACATCAACAACCTCAACTGATTCACTACCATTTCAAAAGTTGCCACCAGAGGGAATTGAATTACTTCATAGATTTCAAGAAATACTAGTGCGCTATAAAGATGTGTTAGGATACAGAGTATTCCTATGTAGAAAAAGATAAGCATAATAGCTTATCTTTTTTGTTTGAATTAACTCCAGCTTACCGGATTTGGATTAAATCCAAAGTATCAGACTGTTAATATTTTAAAATTTCACGTGGATTTAACCAAACTAGTCCAATAATTCCAGGCTATTAAGTATTCGTCCAAATCATTTGGGTGATGTCTTATACATGTAGCTAACCTAAAATATAATCCAACCAAAACGTTTTTATATATTGTGTGAGAATCATTATTTTGTAAAAATTTCAAATGATTAACTGCAGTAGAAATTGTCTCTTTTGTTAGATTGTCTGGTGAAGAACAAAACGCATATATTAAATCATAAAGTGGATCTCCAAACACTGGAGTAGGATCAATAATGCCGCTTAACATGCCATTATTAAAGATAAAATTATGTATACCACAGTCACCGTGTAATAAACAAGGTTCTCCTTGAAAAGTGATTAGATCTGAATTGTTTATAATAGAAAAGATAAGTGTATGATCTGGCTTTTCTAAATACGAATCTAAAATTTTAAAAGACTCTGTCATTCTACTCGTAAGAAAATCTGACCATGAATTCGATAATTCATCTGCCCATCCCCAACCTGGAGCATTAGGGTAGGATTTATAATTATTTATTAACTGTTTAACAAGTAATATAAGTAATTCATTTTTGGCTTTTTTATCATAGTTTGCGCTACCTGGAATGAATGGATAAACTATGTATTTAAATGTTTTTTTAGCAAATAGTAAATTGGGCAATATATCTACTTTGTTATAGAAATTAAGAAAATATGCTTCTGATTCTAGTACACGAGGATCATTTAATTTAACTATATATTTACTATCGTTTTTTATATTACTTAGAAGATATATACTGCTTGATGTTCCACCTGTTAGTTGAGTGTATTTAATTTCTTTTTTGTTAATTAAATTCATGTTTGATAAATCAATTATTAATGATTCTATTTGCATAAAATCCTCACCTTCATTATTAATAATGTACTTATTTAAGTATACTCTTATAAATTAACGGTCACCATGAGGATAGATTGGAAAATGCTTATTAATCTCTACTTTATTTATGATTAAAAATGTTTTGGAAAATATAAAGGCATATGTACATAAGAAAAGTATGAATATAATTATAATGACTTGAATGATTTTTTTCATAATGCTTTTATCCTTTAACTAATGAGAGGAAATTATTTTTGTATTAGTAATAAAAAGTATATTGAGGATGTTTCATGACCTTTTCACCCATAAAATAAAAGGGGGTCTCAAAAGTCAGCAATTGACCAAAGAGACAAACCCACAGTAATTGAATATAAGATTATATTGAGCTATTAAAAAAAGAATAATGCAGCTAATGCGACTCCTGCAACAAAACCAAGTGCAATTGAAACACCGAACCCACAGCCGAAGAATCCGCATCTAAATCCATCTCTGTCAAAATCTCTATCGTCTCTTCTTTCGTCTCTTCTATCAAATCTTCTGTCAAATCTTCTATCAAATCTTCTATCGAATCGATCATCAACTCGATCATCGAATCTATTGTCAAAGCGATTACCGAACATATTATCAAAACGATTTTCATTGCGGTTACTTCTATTTGAAAAGTTTCTTTCTGAGAAATCTCTATTAGAATGGTTTCTGTTCATATTACTTCTATTGCGATTTGATGATCTATTAGAGTTCTGACGATTTTGATTTACTGGTTCAATAAAAACTCGATCTTCAGTTACTCTAGTAATACGTCCAACGTGCTCGTTTCCTTCTTTATCGAAAATGCGTACAACCTGCCCTCTAAAATTATTACATAATTGATGGGCTTCATTACATTGCATAACAATTCCTCCTTTTCTTGTACTAATCTATGGAAGAGGGATCGTTTGTGCTTGTACTTTTACCTAGTTGTACAATTAACTAATTAATTTGTTTGAAATTTACGTAAATTTATTTTTGTTAACTTTTTGTAAAAGAAATGCTTGCAATCATTTGGACGAGATGGTATATTTGTTTATGTTGTCACGACAAAACAAGTTCGAACAACAAAAAATATAAAATAAATTGTTGACAAGTTGTTCAACAAAATGTTATTATATAAAAGTCGCCTCTGAGCGATAAAGTGAACTTTGAAAACTAAACAAAACATGAAGTAAACGTCAATTATTAGTTTTTTGAGCAATACAAGATTTAAACTTAACTTTTATG
>NZ_JBHVPN010000035.1:0-14608 GCF_042887255.1 Gottfriedia sp. NPDC057948 | reverse complement strand
GAGGAGCCGTGTGCATTAATAGTGCAAGCACGGTTCTGAGAGGGTTTGGAGTTCAATTACCGAAAGGTAAAAGACTCCATTCTACTCGACTAGTTGAACAACAATATAGAATGGCTGTCTAATTAGACAGTCTCAGACTGTAGACAAACTCGATGAAAATCGAGTTTGCCTACAGTCTTTTTTGTTTTAAAATAGAATTAATAAAATTTCTTGAGGTGAGATACATGCTTTCAAAACATCATTCAATTCAAAGAGATCAATTGGAAATGATCGCGCTCGACCAACTTGTACCTGATAATCACTTAGTCCGTAAAATAGAAGCATCAATCGATTTTTCTTTTATTTATGATTTAGTGAAAGACATGTATTCTCCTGTTGGTCGCCCAAGCATTGATCCGGTTATTTTAATTAAGTTAACCTTTATTCAATATACATTTGGTATTCGCTCCATGCGTAAAACAATTGAAGAAGTTGAAACAAACATGGCTTATCGTTGGTTTTTAGGCTATGGCTTTTATGATAAAGTACCTCACTTTTCAACCTTTAGTAAAAACTATGAGCGTCGATTTCAAGATTCCGATTTATTTGAACAGATTTTCTATCGTATTTTAAAATTGGCTGCCGAAAAGAGATTAATTAGTTCTGAACACGTTTTTATTGATTCCACCCATGTGAAAGCCAGCGCAAATAAGCATAAATTTGAAAAGAAAGTCGTTCGCAAAGAGACTCGGGCTTATCAAGATCAACTCAATCAAGAAATTAATGAAGATCGTGAAGACCATGGAAAAAAGCCGTTTTCCCCGGACAAGTTTGAGAAAGAAGAACAAAAAGAAATCAAAGAGAGTAAAACTGATTCAGAGAGTGGCTACTATGTAAAAGATGAACGGACCAAACAATTTGCCTACTCTTTTCATGCAGCTTCAGATCGAAACGGCTTTGTATTAGGAAGTATTGTGACTCCGGGGAACGTACATGATAGTCAAATGTTGGAACCATTAGTAAAAGAAGTGATTGAGAAAGTTGGAAAGCCAACTGCGGTTGCGGCAGATGCAGGATACAAAACACCAGCTATTGCGAAATACTTGATTGATAACGAAATGACTCCAGCTTTACCATACACTCGACCACGAACAAAAGAAGGTTTTTTCCGAAAACACGAATATGTTTATGATGAGCACTATGATTGTTATCTTTGTCCTGCGGGAGAGGTTTTGGCTTATTCGACAACTACGAAAGAAGGCTATCGTGAATACAAATCACCAAAAAAGATTTGTGCGACGTGCCCATTTTTGGCGCAATGTACGGAGAGTAAAGATCACCAAAAAGTGGTGACTCGTCACATTTGGCAAGAGTACATCGAGGAAGTAGAACACCTTCGTCATCATGAAGAAGTAAAACCAATCTATGCGAAGAGAAAAGAAACGATTGAACGTGTTTTCGCAGATGCGAAAGAAAAGCATGGCATGCGATGGACAACTTTAAGGGGACTTAAAAAATTGTCGATGCAGGCGATGCTTACTTTTGCATCCATGAATTTAAAGAAGATGGCCACCTGGACATGGAGTGGCCAAAAAACAGCATAAAAATGAGGATAATAGTAGTCTATTCTCACTCAAAATACAAAAAAATGACAAAAGGGATTCGGAATAAGACCATTCCGAATCCCTTTTGTCGACAATCTGTGGCTGTCTAATTAGACAGTCTTTTTTAGTTTTAAAAATGTTGCTTTTCAAAGCAAAGATTCGTCTAGAAAAGTCATTTTATATATAATATTAATAGGTGAGTTGTTTATAAAAACAAGTTAGTACTACAGCTTACTCCTATTAGTTGTACTACTTCTTTAATTGTTGTTCGATTAATTTTTTTAAATTCATTTTGAAAATTCGAGAGCTCTGTCATTCCTACAACTCTCGAACCTCCTTAAAAACTAATGATACAAATATATTTGTGTGCTTCAATCACATGCAGCCATATTTCCTCTTTTTTTTTGTTTTCGATTTTTGTTTTTCATTGTCTTGAGTAGAGTTGTGTCTATCTCGGATAAAACTTGTTTAGGACAAGCGAAACTAGACTTATCAATTAATTTTGGTAAGTCTTTTTTTTATTTTAAAATTAAATTATATAAATATAAATTGGCGCTACTAAGTAGCGACTAAAAATTTACTTATGATAATAAGTCTTTCTTATTAAGGAAGTTTATTTTCAAGAAGATTCTTTTCATATTTAAAGCTTTGTTTAAACTGCTCAAGTTTAAGGGCCTTGAGTAGATTCTTTACTTGGCGTATCTTCGGATACGTCTTTTTTTATGTATATAGATACTTGCAAATAGATGCTGAATTATCAGCAATAAGAACGGAAGGTTTGAAGTCAAATGAGCAATCAAAAATTTGAATTACGTATGAACGATTCTACTTTAGTGTCTGAAAATGAACTAACTGTATCAGGGTATGTCAATAAGACAGAACAATTCAGTGAAGTTTTAGGTTCATCTCAAAAATTTAGAGAAAAAATTTCTAAGGGTGCTTTTGCTAGAGCAATCACAAATCGAACGAGAGATATTGACTTTTTAGATGGACATAAACATGATCGAATTCTTTCTTCTACTAAAAACAATTCTTTGAAACTAGAAGAAGATTCAGTTGGTCTAAAAATGACAGCTACAATTACTCCAACTTCATGGGGGAAAGATACTTACGAACTCATTAAATCGGGAATCTATCGAAATATGAGTTTTGGATTCAGAGTTATCAAAGATACCTGGAATAAGACTACTTCAGGAATTTATGAACGAACAGTTCATGAGCTTGAACTATTTGAAGTATCAGCAGTTAAAGACCCTGCATACAGTCAGTCAACTATTGCAGCAAGAGCTATTGATATTGTTGAAGATCCAGAGATTAAAAATATTGAAGATGAAAAGAAAGAAGTTAAAGAGCTTCCGTTAAGTCTTCGAATTGCAAAATTAGAAAGTCAAATCATTAGACAAGAAGATGAAGTTCATCTTGCAGAAAACACTTTGAAAATTAAGCCAGTATCACTAGCTTTCAAAGAAATAGTTCTTCATGAAAAATCAAAGCTATCCAACTTACAAAATGAACTACGAAATTTACAAACAAAAATGGAGGAAAAAGAAATGAAAAACGAAGAGCGTGCATTGGTAGTAGAAGCAAACGGAGCTCCAGTAAGTCCGAAGTTAGTTGATCAAATTGTTAAGAAACTAGAAAGTACATCAAAAGTCTATGATAAAACTCGTAAGATTCTGTTCAAAGGATTAGAAATGAAAATTCCGTATGAAACAAATTTAGATTTAGCTAAGTTCATTGATGAAGGGTCAGACGTTCCAGAATTAGCTTTAAACTTGAATAACTTTTCTGTAATGAAACAAAAACGAGTTGGATTATCACTGTCTATGTCTAAACAATTAATGTTCGATTCTGGAGTTGATTTATCTCAACAGTCTAAAGAATTGCTAGTACGTCGAGTTGGTAAAGCAATTGAAAAGTCAATTCTAACTGGTACTGCTGCTAATGAATTTAAAGGAATTGCTCCTGATGCATCAGTTATATCAAAGGATTTTTCATTAGCTGCACCAACTGCTTTAATCTCTAACCTCCGAAAAGTATATTTATCAGTTCATGAAGATGTAATTGAAAATTCGTTTTGGATTATGTCTCGTCCATTCTTTGAAAAAATAGCTGACTTTAAAGATACAAATGGTAATTACTTCGTAAAACAAATCGAGTTAAAAGGAAAAATTGTTTTTACGTTGTTTGGTGCTCCAATTGAAATTTCAAGTTCATTAGCAGCAGGAGATACAATCGGACAAGTTCCAGTACTGTTTGGCAGTATTGAAGATTGCTATACAGTTGGTATTACAAAAGGACTAGAAGTTAAGGTTGTAACAAATGATACAATCAATGCTCTTAGAGGATCAGCTTCAGTAGTAGCAGAGTTCTACGGCGACGGAAGAGTTCATAATTACTCAGCTATTGCCAAAGGAACTGTAATAGCTTAATTATGTTCGAGAATGTTTTCGCTAAATGAGAGTTCAGATTAATTTCTGATCTCTTTTATTTTTATCTAAATCTTAGAAGAGGATGATATATATGAATATTGAAGATAAGGTAGAGTACTTAAATAAATTAAGAGCTGATATGTCTGAAGAGCAATATAGGATAGTAGCAGCTAATATACTTACTAAGTACTATGTTGATGTACTTCATACTAATAGTATTGAAAGAAACAGAATGTACGTGCTCAACAAGGTAAATGAGGTACTACATCACTTAGATATTGAAGAGGTAGGATATAGTGTAATTAGGAAGTTCTTATGATGTAGTAGTAGTAAGAGTAGTTGATAGCGATGATGTATGTGAAATGCAAAATCATAACAATAGCTTAAGTGTATGATTGTTGTAATGGTAGTAACACATGATGATAAACAAATAAATAATGTTAAGTGATCAAGAGTTAGTAAGAATTATAGTAGTAAGTTGTTGAGGAGATGATGATTGGTAACTCCGCCTGTTCCCTGAGTATCGCCTCTCCCTCCCGCAAAAAACGATCAAAACACCATAATAACGAGGTGAGGTGCGGTGTTATCAACCGTCCCAAAACTCCCCGGGGTGGTGAAATAATCAAAAAAGTGGAAAAAATATATGAATATATTACCAGTTTCTGTACAATGTTCTTATATATGTTGAGAATGGGAGATAAGGGGAACATATAATGACCGTGAAAACAAAGGATAGAGAAGCAGGGGATAAGTCTAAAGGATTTAGGCTACAAAGACTTCGAGCAATAAATCTACTTCTAGAGCAAATGGAAAAAAATGATGAAAACATTTCAGTGTTTGCATCTACAGAATATCTTGATGATGTATATATAAAAACAGTTTCACCAGATGGGATAATTACTTATACTGAGGGTGATAAAAATTATGACCCAGCTAAGAGATTTTCTTTTATGTCCAACGAAGTAACTAATAGTTTAATTATTTTTTTAGATAACTGGTTGAAGTGTGAGTTAAGCGAAACACTATATTTTTGCTTTTATACTAATGTTGAATATACAAAAGAAAAAAATAGTCCAACAGTAAAAAAACTATCAATAACATTGCCGTCTAAAGCAATATTAGAGTACTTAGTCAATAACGAATTGGAAGATGATGTAATTGAATGTATAAAAAAGAGGCTATTGTATGAATACGAGGAGCAGTATAAGAATGAAGTTGGTAACGGGTATCTTGAGGTTATAAAGAAGTTTACAAATGAACGATGGATAAGTTTTCTCTCTAGAATAAACTGGAAATTTGGACAATATGATGATAAAAAATTAGAAAAAATACTTGTAGATAAAATAAAAAATAGATCCTTCCTTGGGTATATTGATGTTACAAATAAAGAAGATTTAATAATTGATTTACTGACAGAAAAATTCTCGGCTAATGAGCAATTGACTGATCCCTTGGTTAAACATGTAACTACTATTCATGTTGAGAATATATTTCTGAGAATATCAAAAGATCTAGTAAAAAAGGATGACCCAATTTATGACATTTGGGAAACGTTAATTAAACCTAGCGATACTAGGGGAATACAACAAAAGGTTATTGACGTAGATCCTGAATATAACAAATTGAAATTAGGTTTAAAAGCGAGAGACATAGTAGGAATTATTAAAGAATATCAACAGCTTACTGATCAAGAAAAAGGTTCTTATAGATACCGTGTTTTCGAAGCTTGTCAACGAAAGTTGGTTGATTTACTAACTAACAAAGATAGAGTTATAGATATTGATGTTTGGTTAGAAGAATTATTTGAAGCAGCAAAAAACCATATAGAAGATAAGTCTAGAGACTATTCCTATGCAATTACGAGTGATGATGCAATTAAAGGAGCAATTTTAGAATTAATAGATAGTTGTTTTCTATCATTTGACGAAGAGGGTTTTTATTATGGATCAATATAATCATCAAATAAAAAAGAGAATTATGTTTAATAAAGAGAGTGACTATTACTTTATAGCTTATAATTCGCTTCTTATTCTCCATACATTGAGTTGTTATGAGGGAAAATCAAACTTTTATGACTATAGAAAGTTAATATACATTTTACCCTTTATAGCTGATAAATATCTTCTGCAGGTAGTTACTAAAAATTCAAGATTAAGAGAAGAAGAGATAAAATTGTTAGAAGATATTCATATAAAGGCTAAATTAAGGGAGCCAATTTTAAAATCTATTTTATTTACACTTGAAAAAAAGGGTTATTTAACATTAGAAAAAAATAATACTAGGAAAAGTATAGATGTAAAATTAACTCGAAATTCTATTAAAAGGGAATTTTTTAAATCAGATATGTTTAATACTGAAATTCAAAATATTAATAGTTTTAAAAGTTACTACCAAAGACTTAGCTTTTTAAGTATTGAGAGTTTAATAGAAAAACTTTTTAAAGAGAGAGGAGTGATAATATGGGACGTATAAAGATAGAGAAATTAATATACGAGGGGGATCAATATTATTATGAATCTCCAGAATTCAAGGACGGTATAAATATAATTGAAGGTGAAAATGGATCTGGGAAAAGTACCCTTTCAAACTTAATTAGCTTTTCTCTAGGGAATTATGTTAAGGAATTTGATAAAAGAGAAAGCAAAGTACATAAAGAAATAGTAAATGATACAAATAATTTTGTTTTAATTAAGATTTCTATAAGTGGAGAAAAATATAAAATTAAAAGATTTTTTGAAAGTAATCGAATATTTATTGAAGATAAAGAAAATATACAAGATTTTTTAATCTATAGACCACAGAGTGATGTTAAAGTATTTTCGGATTGGCTACTAGAAAAGTTAGATATTCCCGTTGTTGAGTTTTTCCAAGGAACGTCACAGTCGAAACTGAATTTTTCAGATTTATTCAGATTAATCTATTATGATCAAAGAACGGTTCCAGAGAAAATTTATAAGGATTCCAGGAACGATGGGAATTTTATTTCAGATTCAGAATTTATGAGGAAGGTAATATTTCAAATGCTTATGGGGCATGAATTTTCTGAGTATTACTACCTGATTGGTGAATTAAACAAGTCTAAAAAAGAAAAGAGTAAATTAAAAGCTAGGGAAGAAGGATTTATAGAGTTAGCGAACGAGTTTGGTTTTGGTAAACTACATGAAGAAACCTTAGATGAAATTAAAAATTCAATTGATAAGAAGCTTCTACAACTTCAAAGGTTGGAAATAAACGAGGAAGAGTTATTAAGGTCTGATAAAAAGCCACCAGAAAATATTGAGAAGATTAGACAGTTGAAAAAAAACTTAGTTGATATAGAGCTTTTTATAGAAGATAAATTGAATAAAATAAATAGACTATTTAGAGAAATAAAAAACATTAAAGATATAAGAGAAAATATTATTCTAGAAGTGATTCATATAAAAAAAATTATTCTTACTCATGAAGAGCTAAATTTGTTTTCACCTGATACTTGTCCGTATTGCTTAAGTAAAGTTGAAAGAAAAGAGGGGCATTGTATTTGTGGTAAAGAAGTAGAAGAAAGTGAATTCGAAAAGTTTTTTTATTCCACAGATGAATATTTAACGATACTAAAGTCAAAACAAAAGTCAGTAGAGACATTAGATTTAGCTATTCAATCTTGTAATGATGATTTAAATATGCTTGAAAAGGAATTAGAGGATTATCAAAAAAAGAAAGTAAGTACTCAAAAATTAATTAATGAAGGAAAAGAAGATATAGAAAGGAACACTAATGTAATCCAGATTAAGGATATTCAACAACAAAAATTTAACATTAAAGAAAATATTATATCTCTTGAACAATATTATAAGGTTAAGCAAAATTTTGAAAAAATAAAAAAACAATTGACTATAATTGATAACACCCTTTCTGGAATTAATGTGGATTTAAAACAAAGAGAAAGAAATGCAAAAGATGAAATAAATATGCAGGTAACAAAGTTCAGTGATATTTATAATAGCTTGTTAGTAGATATAAAGCATGGTATTAATAGGGCTAGAATTGATGAGGATAAGTATATGCCTGTAATAAATGATGGTGAATACAAAGAGGCAAGTGTAGATGTTCCAATAAGACTAATGTACTTTTTAACATTATTAAAAATGTCAATTGAAGACATTCAAATTCCTTTTCCAAGATTCTTACTTATAGATACTCCTGAGAGTTTAGGAATAGATCCAGAAAACCTAGAGAAATCTATGTCTAAATTCACGACAATTATGGGTGAAAAAGAAACTGATAATTTCCAAATAATTTTAACGTCTGGAATTAAGAAGTATCCAGAAGAATTCTCGTCTTTTAAAAGAGGGAGGTCCCTTTATAAAAGTGAGAAGTTATTATTAGAAAAGAAATAATAATAAAATATCAATTTTATTCCGAAAAAAAACAAAAACTTCCCAACATTAAATGATGGGAAGTTTTTAAATTAAAAGAGGACCAGACGCATCCAGTCCCCTTAAGTGTAAGCCGAAGCTACACACCGCGATTAGTTATAATATATGATACCACATAGGAGGGTATACGTAAACGTGGAATTTAAATAAAATTCATTAAACTGCTAATTTTATTTCTAAGGTTAGAACCCATTATTGATGTATGAACTGAGACAGGTATCTCACTTCGGAGCTTTTCTGACTCAGTAGAAAAGTTCCTTACAATTCTTTTTAAATCAGTTTTTGGTATACCTAATTTTTTTAATAGGAATATTACTATAATTAAGTAATCAATAATATTATCGAACATAATATTTGCTATGCCTGTTGCGCTTTGGATATATTCCTTCAATCGTGCAGGGGGAGTAGTCTTTTTAAACCTACAATCAAAAACTACAGAATTATGGGCCACTGCATTACGTAATTCCTTAATTAGAAATATTATATCCTCAAGGATTCTTCCATTTTGATTATGGGAAGTACTATGCATTCCTAAATCTTCTGTAATTGCTATTCTAGTATCCTGGTTCAAGCATTGTAAGAAGAAACCAAAAACTCCTAAATTTATAACTTCAAATATCGCCCATAAAGGAATAGGTTTATTATTGTGGAAGAAGTGCTGTATGACCGCCTTTTGATCAGAGTAATTGTAAGTAATCGACTCATGAATTTTATCCCTTAAATCCAACCTTTTTTTCATTTTATCTCTGTACTTACTATTACCTACAGAATACTTTTTATAATCATTTAACAGATGAGAAAAAACGTGTTCAAAGTCAACTGGTCCGAGACCGATTAAAGTATTTAAAGTGTAGTTCTTAATAGCTGTTTCAATTAGCATAATGTTTGGATACAACAAAGTTTTTAAATTTGTATCGAATTGATGTACTGCTACTACCTCATCAAAGTTAGTAAAAGGTATTTTATTTTGAGATTGACCAATAAAACGATAACCTTTATATCCGTGGTAATAACCCATGTTTAACAAATCTTTTTTATTCTTACTTCCCGATATTGATATATTATGTGTGTCTCTTAAGTGACGCATTAATCCATTTGTAGTTTTTCCTCTAACCAAGTTAAACCGCTCCCGTATTCAGCTTTTTTTACTATATTATAAGGGATTTCGAATAATTAAGTATAGTAAGTAAACTTTTATTTTATGTTTATCTATTCCGGTTGAAGGTATATATTATTATTTGTTTTAAATGAAATACTCCAGTTATTTTTAAATATATTTCTCCATAAGTTTACATTTTGAATTCACTGGATATAAAAACTTTCCTTGAGGTGATAGGAATGGAAAATAATTATTATGTATATGCTTGGTACAAAATTGATAACTTAGAAATTTTTTATATTGGAAAAGGATTAGGAAAACGTAGATTTTCTATGTCAAAAAGAAATGAGCCTTTTTTAAGAACTGTAAATACATATCCTTGTGCTGTTAGAATTTTGGAAATGGGACTTTCTGAATCAGTAGCCTCTCATTTAGAGAAGAAACTGATTTCTTACTATAAGAGAATGGGCCAAGCTAAAGCGAACATTCGTATTAGTGGATCTGGTGGAGATACATATAATAGAAGAACAAAAGAAGAAATGAAAATTACTCGAAAAAAATTAAGCGATTCATTAAAAGGAAAAACATTATCTGAACAGCATGTCAAAAACATGAGGAGAGCTTTAAGACAAAAATACGAATCAGATGAAAGGAAAGAAGTTGAACAAATTAAAGAAAAAATTGAAGTTTTACCAAAGCTTCAAAAAGAGGAACTAGAACGAATTAAACTAGCATTGCCTAAGAAAAATATAAGAACAAAATCAGAGGAAAATAATAATATCGGATTTACTGGTAAAAAACATACTAATGAAACGAAGAGGAAGATGTCAGAGAGGAGCAAAGAATTTTTAAAAGGAAATACTAATAATGCGAAAAAATGTTTAGTATTGGATAATGATAAAAACATTATTTTGTCAGTATCTGCAAAATACCAGGTTGGAATTTGGCTTCATACCGAGAAAGGTTATGGAAGTAGTAGTCGCTCTGCTCAAAGAATAGCAGACAAATATTTTAAAACTAATGAATTGTTTGATGGTAAGTATTATTTTGTACAATAGTTTTGACAACTGCCATACGTGACTTTATAATTAATCTAGTAACGATTTAAGCGATAGAAATTGCTGAAGTCGTTGGTATACACGCGGTCGTGGCGGAATGGCAGACGCGCTAGGTTGAGGGCCTAGTGGAGGTTTCTCCGTGGAGGTTCAAGTCCTCTCGGCCGCATCACATTAAATATAAAAGTTTTATAAGACTTCTACGGAATGTAGAGGTCTTTTTTTTGTGTTCAATATTGTCTAGATTTTTTTGGCTGAGTTAGGCATTTAGCTTTAGAAGTATAGGATAATCTTATCCTATATCACTGTTTGAATGAAGAATCTGGACATTATTTCAAGATTGAGGAAGGAAGTCGCGTACTGGAGCTTGAGCGACTTATGTATGTGAACGACCGTCCACTTTTTTATGATATTGCACATTACTCACTAATTCGTTTTCCTGATTTGGAAAAGAAAATTGCAACAGATGAATCCACATATAAAGTACTCTCAAAGGACTATAATACGGAAATCCTAAGCAACGATAAAATTATCGACGTAATCGGTACGACAAAAGTATATGCTAATTACCTTGAATGCGATATAGGAGCCAATCTCTTTAAGATCCTAAAAATAGCCTATGATTCAAATGAGGAACCTGCCCACCTTTCAACATTTATGTGTGAAACAAGTAAAGTAACCTTAACCGTTCATCGGACAAAATAGAGATAATTCTATTTTAAATAGAATATATATTTTTATAAAAAAACTCACTTTTATTGCTTTAAAGTTTTGATTATTATCTGAGTAATGCCACCATTCTTTAGAATAGCCTACAAAACCTACTTGTCTCATTGCCTTATCCATAATTTGATAATTCTTTTCCTGTTCACTGCTTCGTTTATAACTTCGAGATGCTCGTGAAGAAAAATCATCGAATTTAGATTGCATTTGTACTTCTTTTCCATCTAAAGTACATATTGTAATATCCACCGTTGCGCCAAGTTGGTGTCCACGGATATTTTTAGGATCAGGTTTAGCTACATAATTCGAATTAGGATATGCGTTCCAAAGTGTTTGTTGTGCAGATAAAGGACGATAAGCATCCCAAACTTTAATAGTATATCCTTGTTCTTTAAGGATTACGTTTGCTTTTGCTAACATTTTTGCTGTGCTTGTCCTAAGTATTGCTTGACTAAAATTATAAATACGTTTGCCAGTAAAGTTATTAGTTGTGTTATATTTCAAGTCAACAATAATACTTTTATCTAATGATTTAACATTAGTGAACTCCGCCGTCACATATTTTCCACTTATAAATCCTGATGATTTTTTAAACTTAATTTTATACCATCCATTGGAGTGTTTTTTAATAACCATTAAAAGTTGACCTTTTTTAACTGAACCGATCAACTTATATGATGTACTAGGCCCACTACGGACATTTAATTTATTTGCAGTTACAGTATAAACTTTATTTGCTGCATAGGTAGAAGTTGGATTTGTAAAGAAACTTATCGATAGGAATGAAAGAGTTATAAAAACTACAACTATCTTCTTAATAATACTCATAATTTCACCTTCTTTAATTTTTTAATAATCTTTTAACTATAACGATTATTCTACAGAAATGCTCACATTACCTTTCAGTTTGAAACTATAAAGATAAAATAAAAAACATTACCGTTAAGTAATGTTTTTTTTATTTATAATATTGGAGATAAGAGGCGAGAGATTGCTTCTTTTAACTTGATTATGACTGATCGCTTTTGATATTTTTCAATTGTAAGCTCACTACTATGTTTACTATCAAGTAAAAAAAGATTTTGTAGCTCAGAAGCTTTTTCTTCTGAATAGGTAATCGCGTTTATTTCAAAATTTAATTTAAAGCTACGTGTATCAATATTCGTAGTTCCTACCGAAGCTACTTCATGATCAACAACGATTGTTTTAGCATGTAAAAAACCATTCTCGTAAAGTAATATTTTTGCCCCATACGATAAAAGTTCTCCAGCGTACGATAGAGATGCCCAATACACGAATGGGTGATCAGGTTTACTTGGAATCATTATTCTTACATCGATACCAGATAAAATTGCGATTTTGCATGCGTCCATAATGCTTGTATCTGGAATAAAATACGGTGTTTGAATATAAACACATTTTTTGGCAGACATAATTAACTTAACATACATGTTTTTTAAGTGTTCTGTCTCTGAATTTGGTCCACTTGCGACTATTTGGATAGGGGTACTTCCAATATTTTTTTCATTATTAAATGAGAATTCTTCTATATTATGTATAGGTTGATTAGTAGCTTGTTGCCAGTCTAAAATAAATCTACCTTGAATTTGGTTAACTGATTCTCCCATTATACGAAAATGAGTGTCTCTCCAATAACCAAATTTTTCATCAATACCAAGATATTCATTTCCAATATTGAATCCTCCTATATAAGCAATTCTTCCATCAATAATACATAGTTTTCTGTGATTCCTATTATTTAATCGAAAATTGATTAGTCTTAAAAAAGAAGGGAAGAAAGCTCTTACCTCACCACCATGTTTAATAAGTTCTTTGAAAAAAGAAGGGGTGATTCTTTTTGAACCAATGTCATCATACAGGACTCGTACTTTCACACCTTCTGCCGCTTTTTTTGAAAGTTCATCTCTAAGTTTCTTTCCTAATGAATCACGCTGGATGATATAGTACTGGATATTAATTTCTTTTTGGGCAAGTTGAATGTCTTTAAATAGAGAATTGAATTTTTCGTGTCCATCTCGAAACGTGTGGATTTCGTTATCTATCGTTAATAAAGCGTTAGCTGATTTTAAATTCATCATAATTATTTGTGAATGCTTTGATAGTAGCTCATCTTGAAGAAAACTTTGATCATTATGAATTTTATTAGCCTGGTCTGTAACCGCCAATTGTAGATAAGTTCTTTCTTTGGTCGATAGATGGTAGAAATTCTTTTGTTTTAGCTGTCTACCTAAAAATAGATATAGTAAAAATCCCACTATAGGTATAAAAAGTAAGATCATTAACCACGCCCATGTGGCGACAACATCTCTTTTTTCAATAAATACTAGTACTCCTGCTAGAATTATATTGATGATAAGGAGGATTGTAAGTAAATTATTAATATCCATTTTTCACACTTCCTATTAGTTAAATTTCCTTATTTTAGTTTAATATCTTTTTTATGCTCATTAATAATATTTTTTATTTAAAAGTACAAAGTATTCTAAAACACTTCATATTACATATTATTTATACCGATTCTATCTCGTTAAAAAATCAAAAAATGAAACATAGAACTTATTATGAGAAAAAGGGATTGCTCTATTTTTTATCAGGGCCTGTCCTTAAATTGTACTATAGTAATTCAGTTATTGTTGAGTAGTACTATGTCAGAAACGTTAAATATGTACTGATTAAAGCTACATTAATAACTTAAGAAGGCTCTAAAACCAGTTAAATCAAATAGGTAAATAAACTCGTGCTTTTTTTTGTTTAAAAAGTGTTGACATTGAATGTTCGATGCTTTAATATAGTTTAAGTCACGTCAGACAAGTTAACGCAGTCAACGAGAGCTTATCGTAGTAAGCTTTTAAAGTTTAAAAAAACTTTTAAAAAAGTGTTGACATAAACAGTTGGATGTTATAAACTGTAAAAGTCGCTAACGAAGACGACACACTTTACAATATGCGCCCGTAGCTCAATTGGATAGAGCGTTTGACTACGGATCAAAAGGTTATGGGTTCGAGTCCTTTCGGGCGCGCCATATTACGGGAAGTGGCTCAGCTTGGTAGAGCACCTGGTTTGGGACCAGGGGGTCGCAGGTTCAAATCCTGTCTTCCCGACCATTTTCGCGGGTGTAGTTTAATGGTAAAATAGAAGCCTTCCAAGCTTCGGTCGTGGGTTCGATTCCCATCACCCGCTCCATTATGAACTTTGAAAACTAAACAAAACATGAAGTAAACGTCAATTATTAGTTTTTTGAGCAATACAAGATTTAAACTTAACTTTTATGGAGAGTTTG
>NZ_JBHVPN010000034.1:0-16522 GCF_042887255.1 Gottfriedia sp. NPDC057948 | reverse complement strand
CACACCCGTTCCCATACCGAACACGGCAGTTAAGCTCTTCAGCGTCGATGGTAGTTGGGGGTTTCCCCCTGTGAGAGTAGAACGTCGCTTGGTTTATGATTATTCCGCAGTAGCTCAGTGGTAGAGCACTCGGCTGTTAACCGAGTGGTCGTAGGTTCGAACCCTACCTGCGGAGCCATTTTGGAGAGCTGTCCGAGTGGCCGAAGGAGCACGATTGGAAATCGTGTAGGCGGGTAACCCTGTCTCAAGGGTTCAAATCCCTTGCTCTCCGCCACATGTTTTCAGGACTATTATAATACTGGCCCGTTGGTCAAGCGGTTAAGACACCGCCCTTTCACGGCGGTAACACGGGTTCGAGTCCCGTACGGGTCACCATTTTATTACGGAGGATTAGCTCAGCTGGGAGAGCACCTGCCTTACAAGCAGGGGGTCGGCGGTTCGAGCCCGTCATCCTC
This sequence comes from Gottfriedia sp. NPDC057948, assembly GCF_042887255.1. Classification (NCBI taxonomy): domain Bacteria; kingdom Bacillati; phylum Bacillota; class Bacilli; order Caryophanales; family Bacillaceae; genus Gottfriedia; species Gottfriedia sp. NPDC057948. The sequence goes on along the minus strand of NZ_JBHVPN010000034.1, from coordinate 16,067 downwards.
CACCATCTAATTAAATTTAATAAATATCTCTTATTATCGCGGGGTGGAGCACGAACGAATACCAATCGAGCTGCTACTTGCAATAACATTATGAGATTGGGATGGTATTAACAAAATACAGTTTATGGATCTATAATAATAGAATCCACATTATCGCGGGGTGGAGCAGTCTGGTAGCTCGTCGGGCTCATAACCCGAAGGTCGCAGGTTCAAATCCTGTCCCCGCAACCAATTGGTCCCGTGGTGTAGCGGTTAACATGCCTGCCTGTCACGCAGGAGATCGCCGGTTCGATCCCGGTCGGGACCGCCATTTAAGATGGCTCGGTAGCTCAGTCGGTAGAGCAGAGGACTGAAAATCCTCGTGTCGGCGGTTCGATTCCGTCCCGAGCCACCATCTTAAAAAAATATAATATGTAATTAATATTAAGCCGACTTAGCTCAATTGGTAGAGCAACTGACTTGTAATCAGTAGGTTGGGGGTTCAAGTCCTCTAGTCGGCACTCTTTAACCGGAGGGGTAGCGAAGTGGCTAAACGCGGCGGACTGTAAATCCGCTCCCTGTGGGTTCGGCGGTTCGAATCCGTCCCCCTCCACCATTTATAGGGGCATAGTTTAACGGTAGAATAGAGGTCTCCAAAACCTTTGGTGTGGGTTCGATTCCTACTGCCCCTGCCAAATAATACAATAATGGCGGTCGTGGCGAAGTGGTTAACGCATCGGATTGTGGTTCCGACACTCGTGGGTTCGATTCCCATCGGTCGCCCCATTTAAATTATTGTAACGATTATTCAAGTGAGTAATATAATTTATAGTAAATTGAATATAGTATATAAAGTTCTAAATTAATGGGCTATAGCCAAGCGGTAAGGCAACGGATTTTGATTCCGTCATGCCCTGGTTCGAATCCAGGTAGCCCAGCCATTTATGCGGAAGTAGTTCAGTGGTAGAATACAACCTTGCCAAGGTTGGGGTCGCGGGTTCGAGCCCCGTCTTCCGCTCCAAATATGGCGGTATAGCCAAGTGGTAAGGCAGAGGTCTGCAAAACCTTTATCATCGGTTCAAATCCGGTTACCGCCTTTTAATTTAATTATGCCGGGGTGGTGGAATGGCAGACACACAGGACTTAAAATCCTGCGGGGGTTGACCCCGTGCCGGTTCGAGTCCGGCCCTCGGTATCATTAAACCTCTTACTTTTGTAAGAGGTTTTTAATTACAGATTTGAATAGACAATTTGTCTTTCATATATTATAATTATTTTATAACTTTTTGGCGGTGTGGTGGAATGGCAGACACGCCTGACTCAAAATCAGGTATCTTCACGGATGTGCAAGTTCGAGTCTTGTCACCGCTATATTGAATGAAGGGAAGAGGATTTTGCAGAGATGCAGAATCCTCTTTTTGTTTAGAAAGTAAATGTTAGGAAAAAAGGTTAGAGTCTTCTTCTGGTATAGGATAATCTATTCATTTTGGGATCAGCATAAAGAAAGGCAGCGACCATAGTTATAGTCGCTGCCTTTCTTTATGTGACTACTATTCATTTAGCAGTGCATATCATTACATCTTTACATACTTACGTTTTTGCTTAGCAGTAAGCCAATCAAACTGTTTTGGTTTTCTTTTATTTGCTAAAGTAACTACTAAGCCTGTAGTTGCTATTAGTAGGCTTGCAGCAGCTACTTTAATAGTAAATTGTTTTGTATCTTTTAATTTCTCATTATTGTATCGATCAAGTTCTTTAAGTGTATCCTGTGTAAAATCAATTCTGTCGTTTGTTTCTTCAATCAAACTACAGACACCTTCGAAACTTTCAACCAAAGGATTTTTTTCTTCATTTACCAAAGGATCTGTCATAGTTATTCTCCTCCTATATTTAACCTATAAAGAAGAATTCTATGGGAAAATTCATTATACCTTCATTCAAATTTCTACAAATCTTTCATTATCCTCTATCCCTCTATAATTAGTTAATTAATTAAAGTTCTGATGAATATTGATCTTTTTCTTACTCACGTCATCCGCTATTTTTTAAGTGCTATAATCATGCTAGAACTCTTTCGACAAAAATTGATTTTATTCTTGAATTTATGACATATTTATGATAAATTTAATTACAAGTTCATCAAAAACCTACTAAATACATATTACATTTGTATTAGTAGTTTAGCACTTATAACTTGATAACAACGCAGTGTATTGATTCATTCGAAGAACGATACATTGCGTTTTTTTATATTAAAAAAGTCTATTATTAAAGTCTTTTGTGACATAGTTAGATAAAGAAATAATTTTCTGACTAGAATAGAAAATATAATTTGTAAATTAACAGGCAGTTAGGTGATTCTTGTGAATATAAAAGAATTTCAAAAAGAATTGATTTCATATAGTAAAGAAATTGGAATAGATAAGATTGGATTTACGACTGTAGATCCATTTTTAACATTAAAAAATCGTCTATATAGGCAGCAGGAATTAAATTATCAATCGGGCTTTGAGACAAAGGATATTGAACGAAGAGTAGATGCTAGAAAAATTATGACAGAAGCTAATTCAATTATTGCAATTGCGCTAGCTTATCCATCTAAATTGAAAAATCCTCCTAAAAGTAAAAAAGGATCTACAAGGGGGATCTTTTGTAGGGCTTCATGGGGGGAAGATTACCATGTAGTTGTAAAAAAGAAATTACTTCAGCTTGAGTCATTTATTTTATTACATTATCCAAATGCAAAGGTTCAGTCGATGGTCGATACCGGTGAGCTTGTAGATCGAGCTGTAGCTGAGCGAGCAGGTATAGGTTGGAGTGCTAAAAATTGTTCAATTATTACGCAAGAATTCGGTTCTTATGTGTATTTAGGGGAAATGATTACCTCATTACCTTTTGAACCAGATTCGCCTATTGAGGAACAGTGTGGAGAGTGTACAAAATGCCTTGATGTTTGTCCGACAAGTGCGATTGTTTCTCCAGGGCAATTAAATGCTAAAAATTGTATTGCTTTTTTAACACAATCAAAAGAGATGATTCCTGTTGAGTTTCGAAAAGAGCTGGGAAATCGTATATATGGATGCGATACATGTCAGACAGTTTGTCCTAAAAATAAAGGAATTAATTTTACTCATCATATTGAGATGGAACCTGATCCAGAAACTGTAAAACCTTTATTACGCTCTGTATTAAAGGTAAGTAACAGAGAGTTTAAAAGTCAGTTTGGCCAAATGTCTGGATCATGGAGAGGAAAGAATCCTATTCAGCGTAATGCCATCATTGCTTTAGCACATTTTAAAGATGAATCGGCATTAGATGATTTAAAGGAATTAGCGAAAAAAGATGCAAGACCAGTAATTAGAGGTACAGCTATTTGGGCTATTTTTGAGATTGAGGGAAAGAACAGTACACCATTTATTGAAAGTTGTTTGCAAAAAGAGCAAGACGAGATTGTATTAAATGAAATTAATGCTGTTCTATCAAAGTAAGCAATATTGAGTGGTATAATCTCTTATTTTTCAACATCGTATAGAATAAGAATATATGTTGAAAAGGGGGATTATCTTGTTTAATCGTGAACTTTTAGAGTGTTATTTAAAAGAACGATTACAACTTTATTTTGGTGAAGGACATCGAAGTCATCCTATTCAAGAAAAAGAATATCAAGCAATCAGGCGTAAAGTTGAATTATATAATAAGCGTAATATTTCATTAGTGAAAGTATATGGAGATCTTGATGTAAACAATATTTGGACTGATCAGGACGTAACTTATATAAATTATACATTCCATACGCGATATTTTTTAAAGCAAACTGATTTATATTTTGAAGAGGATCAACATGAGAGACAGATCGCGATTGAAAATAATGAAATCTTATATGACATACCATTCCCGATTGATAATCAAGTTGAACATTTTGAACTTGAAGAAGACGATTTAGGTGAAAATGAATCATTGGATCGAAATAACAGATATAACCGATTTAATGCTGTTAAATATGCTGAAACCTGGTGGGATGGCCATAATAAAGAATATCCATTGTATGCAAATGATTGTACTAATTTTATATCTCAATGTTTAAGGGCTGGAGGTATTCGAATGGTTGGAATGCCAAAACCAGGGACAGGGTGGTGGTATAGAAATCATTCTAATAGTAGTTATAGCTGGAGAGTTGCTCACGCATTAAGAAGATTTTTACCTTCGCCTAAAACTGGAATTAAAGCAGAAGAGGTGCCTTCCCCAAAAGATCTTACATTGGGGGATATTATCGTATATGATTTCGAAGGTGATGGAGTATGGAATCATTGTACGATTGTTGTTGCTAAGGATGAAAATGGTGAACCGTTAGTGAATGCACATACTGTAAATAGCCGTAAAAGATATTGGTCATACTATGATTCTTCTGCTTTTACGGAGAATATTAAGTATAAGTTTTTTCACTTCGTTGATGATTTTTCTAACCCTCAAGTGGAATAATACCTTATTAATTACGAATTTGGTATAATATAAAGCATTGAAACAATATAGAGGTGAAAAAGATGGGAATACACGTTGTATTATATCAACCACAAATTCCAGCAAATACAGGAAATATTGCACGTACTTGTGCAGGAACAGATACAAGTTTGCATTTGATCCGCCCGTTAGGATTTTCCACAGATGATAAAATGTTAAAAAGAGCTGGTCTTGATTATTGGGAGCATGTAGATATACATTATCATGATTCTTTGGACGATTTATTTGATAAATATAAAGACGGGAAATTTTACTTTATAACTAAATTTGGGGAAAAAACATATTCAAACTTTGATTATACAAATTTAGATGAAGAGATTTTCTTTGTATTTGGTAGAGAAACAACAGGGCTTCCGAAAGAGTTAATTGAAAAAAACATGGAAACTTGTTTACGTATACCAATGACAGATCATATTAGATCTCTAAATTTATCAAATACAGCTGCAATTTTAATTTACGAAGCTTTACGTCAGCAAGATTTCCGTGAGCTGTTAAAGGTAAAGGATTATTCTAAATAAAAAAGTCACCATATAAATGGTGATTTTTTTTATTAATTTAAGATTTTATCAAAGAGTAAGCAAATAAAAAAGATGCTTCGATTAGAACGGTCTAAATAAAATTAAGATCCGCGTTTAGAAGCATCCTTTAAAAAATATTATCTGTTTTTCAGTCCAGGTTTGTCATTATAGCCGCCTGTGAAAATTGCTGCTAAGAATGATGCTGTAACTAATAAAATTAATACTAGTCTCATCAGTATGTATCCTCCCAATTGAAAAATTCCCAACACCCTAAACCTTATTATACAGAAAAAACATAGAAATATGAAAGTAAAATTATGAGAATTGAATTTCGATAAAATATATTTTCCTACTCAAAGATATAGCATGAGTACGGACATCCTTGCATATCCTTTAATAATCTCTCTTACAGATGAGAAGAAGGAGGTACTTGTCATGGATATTTTAAAGAAACTTGAGCAGCATCGGGACATGGAACAAAGATTGAAATGGGAAGGCACTTTTGCTGAGTATCTTGAAATGTTAAAAGAGGAACCATTGGTTGCACAAACTGCTCATTCTAGAATTTATAATATGATTAAAGACGCAGGTATTGAAGAATTGAATGGTAAAAAAACCTACAGTTTCTTTAATAACAACCTATATGGATTAGAAGAAGCATTAGAGAGACTCGTGGAAGAATATTTCCATCCTGCTGCCAAGAGATTAGATGTAAAAAAACGTATTTTATTATTAATGGGTCCTGTAAGTGGTGGTAAATCTACACTGGTAACGATGTTAAAAAGAGGCTTAGAAAATTATTCAAGGTCTGATCAAGGAGCAATCTACGCTATTAAAGGTTGCCCAATGCATGAAGATCCATTGCATTTAATTCCTAACCATTTAAGAGATGATTTTTTCAATGAATATGGAGTTCGAATTGAAGGAAATCTTTCACCTTTAAACTTAATGAGACTTGAACAAGAGTTTGGTGGAAGAATAGAAGATGTTATGGTAGAAAGAGTATTCTTATCAGAGGATCGTCGAGTTGGTATTGGTACTTTTAGCCCGTCTGATCCAAAATCTCAAGATATTGCAGATTTAACAGGAAGTATTGATTTTTCAACAATTGCTCAATTTGGATCAGAGTCAGATCCACGTGCCTACCGGTTTGATGGTGAGTTAAATAAAGCAAACCGTGGAATGATGGAATTCCAAGAGATGTTAAAATGTGATGAAAAGTTTTTATGGCACTTATTATCCCTGACACAGGAAGGAAACTTTAAGGCAGGGCGTTTTGCATTGATTTCTGCGGATGAATTAATCATTGCTCATACGAATGAAACAGAGTACAGATCCTTTATTAATAATAAGAAGAATGAAGCACTTCATTCTCGAATAATCGTAATGCCAATTCCGTATAATTTAAGAGTTAGTGAGGAAGAGAGAATTTATCAAAAAATGATTTCTGAAAGTGATGTTTCAAATGTTCATATTGCTCCACATACTTTACGCGTAGCAGCAATGTTTACAATTCTTACTCGTTTAAAAGAACCAAAACGAGGAGATATTGATTTAGTTAAGAAGATGCGTCTATATGATGGTGAAATGGTAGAGGGCTATAACACTGTTGATTTAGAGGAGCTGAAGAAAGAATATTTAGATGAAGGTATGCATGGTATCGACCCACGATATGTCATTAACCGTATTTCATCTACAATTATTCGAAAAGAGATTCCTTCAATTAATGCTTTGGATGTATTACGCTCATTAAAAGATGGTTTAGATCAACATCCATCTATTTCTAATGAAGATCGTGAGCGTTATATGAATTTTATCTCAATCGCAAGAAAAGAATATGATGATATTGCAAAACAAGAAGTTCAAAAAGCTTTTGTTTATTCATATGAAGAGTCTGCAAAAACACTTATGGATAATTATCTTGATAATGTAGAAGCATATTGCAATAAGAATAAGCTTCGTGATCCTTTAACAGGTGAAGAGATGAATCCAGATGAGAAGTTGATGCGTTCGATTGAAGAACAAATTGGTATATCTGAGAATGCAAAGAAAGCATTCCGTGAAGAAATACTAATTAGAATCTCTGCATATGCAAGGAAAGGCAAACGATTTGATTACAATTCACATGAAAGATTAAAAGAAGCAATCCAAAAGAAACTTTTTTCGGATTTGAAGGATGTTGTGAAGATTACGACGTCCACAAAAACTCCTGACGAGCGTCAATTAAAGAAAATCAATGACGTTGTCAGCAGATTAGTTGATGAGTATGGTTATAACTCAACATCAGCAAATGAATTATTACGTTACGTAGGCTCATTACTTAACCGATAAATTGTTTAAGCGGCTACCTATTAGATAGCCGTTTTCTTTTGCATTTAATAACGTTTATCCTATAATAATGATAATGATTAAAAAGAAAGGTGAGATGTGTAGATGAAAAGAATTCAACTAGCTGAAAATCTTGAGTTTTCACAAATTATTCACGGTTTATGGCGTTTATCTGAATGGGAGATGACATCAGAACAATTAGTCACTTTTATAGAAGAATGTATTGATTTAGGAATTACAACATTTGATCATGCCGATATTTACGGTGGCTATACTTGTGAAGAGATTTTTGGAAAGGCTTTAGCGCTTAAACCAGAGCTTCGTGAAAAAATCCAAATCGTTACAAAATGTGGAATAAAATTAAAGTCATCAAAGTTTCCTGAACTTAAAATGAATCATTATGATACTAGTAAAGAGCATATCCTTATGAGTGTTAATAATTCTCTCGAAAAACTACAAACAGATTATATCGATTTACTTTTAATACATAGACCAAATCCTTTTATGAATCCAAAGGAAATCGCAGAGGCGTTTAATCAACTTCATTCGGAAGGAAAAGTACGCCACTTTGGGGTATCAAACTTTTTACCATCTCAATTTAATGCATTACAAGCATATCTAAACATGCCTTTAGTAACAAATCAAATTGAAGTTTCTCCAATGCAATTAGAGCATTTCGAAAAAGGAACAATTGATTTATTACTTGAAAAAGATATTGCTCCAATGATCTGGTCCCCATTAGCAGGCGGACAAATTTTTACTAGTCAGTCTGAATCAGCGGTACGAGTTCGAGCAATGCTTGAAGAGATTTCTAGTGAAATTGGCGCAAATTCAATCGACGAAGTAATGTACGCATGGTTATTAGCTCATCCTGCTAAAATGATGCCAATCGTAGGGTCTGGTAAAATTGAACGTGTTAAAACAGCAGTTGAGTCTACAAAGTTAAGTATGTCAGCGGAACAATGGTTACGAATTTACGTAGCTGGAATAGGACATAATTTACCTTAAATAAAAATAAGTGGAGAACTTTTTACTAGTTTTCCACTATTTTTTTGTTCTTTTTTCAGTATTTTTTCATATAGTTAAAGTCAATAGTTTATTGGAATTTATATATAAATATATTTATTTTTAAGGACTCGTCCTATTTTCTGAAAAAATGGGTGTAAAATTTAGAAGAAACATTGTCAATTATTGTGTCCTTCTGCATATGATAGAGTAATCCATAAAAAAGGGTAGAAAATCACCTACCGAAATAGTTTATGCAATTGTGTATTACTGTGTGACGATTTTTTTATTTTTACAAATAAATCAAAACAAGTAAGGGAGGGAAAGAAAATGAGTAATGAAAATAATGAACATGAACAAAAGCATAATTTTACCATTTCACAGGAAGACTGGACCCTCCATCGTAAAGGACACGACGACCAACAGCGCCACCAAGAGAAGGTACAAGAGGCGATTAAAAAGAATTTAGCAGATTTGATCACAGAAGAAAGCATCATCATGTCAAACGGGCGCGATGTAGTAAAAATTCCAATTCGATCACTAGATGAGTATAAGATTAGATACAACTACGATAAAAATAAACACGTTGGTCAGGGTACTGGAGACAGTAAAGTTGGCGATGTAGTGGCAAGAGATGGTTCACAAGGTGGCCAGCCGCAAAAAGGTGCTGGTAAAGGGCAAGGAGCAGGTAAAGAATCAGGCGAAGATTACTATGAGGCAGAGGTTTCACTAATGGAATTAGAGGAAGCTCTTTTTAGTCAGTTAGAATTACCTGATCTAAAACGCAAAGAACAAGACTTAAATACAGTAGAAAACATTGAATTTAATGACATTAGAAAAACTGGTTTAATGGGTAATATTGATAAAAAACGTACGATGATGTCAGCGTTTAAACGCAATGCTATGAGTGGTACGCCATCATTCTATCCGATCTCTCCAGAAGACTTAAAGTTCCGTACATGGAATGAAATTAGAAAACCAGAATCTAAAGCCGTCGTACTCGCAATGATGGATACGAGCGGAAGTATGGGCTTATGGGAAAAGTATATGGCACGGAGCTTCTTCTTTTGGATGACTAGATTTTTAAGAACAAAATATGAATCAGTTGATATCGAGTTTATCGCACACCATACAGAAGCAAAAGTAGTTACAGAAGAAGAGTTCTTCACAAAAGGAGAAAGCGGAGGAACGATCTGTTCATCTGCTTATCGAAAAGCTTTAGAAGTGATTGAATACAAATATTCTCCTGAAAGATATAATATCTATCCATTCCACTTCTCTGATGGAGATAATTTAACATCTGATAATGCTCGCTGCGTAAAACTAGTTCAAGAATTAATGAAAGTGAGTAATATGTTCGGATACGGAGAAGTAAACCAATACAATCGACACAGTACGCTAATGTCCGCATATAAAAATATAAATGACGAGAAATTTCGCTATTATATTCTAAAGCAAAAGTCAGATGTGTTCCATTCTATGAAGAGCTTTTTCAAGCAGGAGTATGAAAAGGCAGCAAAATAGAGAACGGTTATGGAGAATTAAATGGCGTACGAAATTAGTAGAAAGTGAAACCAGAAAAGCCCGGTAGAGGGTTTTTCTGGTTTTTTGTCGTAAATATTTAGAGTTAAAATCAATAGTGAAGACAGAGTTCTTATTCAACAAGTTTAGTTGAATTAGAAAAGGTTATGAGATGTAAAAAATAGAATGTTTAAGTAGAGAAAAAATAAATAGGAGAAAATCTCTGTGAGATACAAAAAGATAATTCTTCTGTTATTTGTTTTGATTTTTGGATGGCTTGTATTTAGCGATGTTCAAATTGAAGAAAAATATTTTCTTTGGATAGCTATCATTGCCTTTGCCTTTTTGGTTTCTATCGTACTGTGGGAGCTATTTGCTTTTATTTGGATACTCATCCTTCAAAAAAAATCTTATGATCGCTTTTTTTTCTGGATTAAGCCAAAGCGAAAGTCTAAAAGAAAACTCAAGAAAAAAAGAAAAAAGGTCAAAAGGAAATAAATTCATTGTTCACTTTTTAATAGTCAATATCTAATGTAACTAAAGCATTGCATTAGTTGAACAATATGATCGGCTCTTTAGCCGATTTTTTTGTGGAACTAAATGGCAGTTTATTTCAATAACGGGATGCAATTCAAAACTATTTAACGATGGCCAAGTCAACTTTAATCAATTTGAAAATTAAAGGGTAGAAAAAACAGATACAGTATCTGCTTTCTACCCTTTTTCTGTTTATTTTCACTTTCATATTGAAATGGTACGGAAACCACATTATCATACAACTCAAGTTTGTTCAATTGTTCTTAGACGAACTAATTTTAAATAGAATTGTATTGTTAGATAAACTTTTGTAGAAAGAGTTGATGTCTTTGAATTCCAAATTACTACCTTCATTGCATGAAATGTTATCGATTATTAAATATGGATTACATAAAAAATATAGTAATTCTTGGGGCGGGAATATCAGGTTTGGTTACTGCTTCACTTTTAAAAGATGCAGGGCATTAAATTACAATTTTAGAAGCAAATAATAGAATTGGTGGACGAATTTATACGAAAAGGGCACCTTTTTTAAATAATGAATATTTAGACCTCGGTGCGATGCGGATACCTTCCATTCATCTTTTAACATTTACATACATTGAAAAATTTAAGTTACCTTTAAACGAATTCATAAATAGTACACCAAATGATTTAATTTTTACTAATAATCTACTAACAATTGTGACTACGTTATTACAACTATTCCTTATTCATTATTAAACTTTGTTAACATATTCCCCTTTAAATCCATATCTCGTTATAAATGGAAAGTCATCAGGGAGATACACTATACTGGTTCAACTAAAATTGGATTGCAATTTAAAACAAGTTTTTGGGAAAAATTAGGTTTGTTTGGTGGTAAAATAGCTACTGATTTACCTATCAAATTTTCATATTTTCCTAGCCATAATTTAGGCTCAAATGAAACAGATGTTGTATTAGGAAGTTATACTTTGGGAGATGATTCTGATATTTAAGAAAGTATGACTGAAGAAGATCGAATAAGTATGGCATTAAATAATCTTTCATTAATATTTGGGAATCAAGTTTATTCTGAGTTTATTGTAGGATATACACATAGTTGGATGGAATATCCTTTTTCTGGAGGAGCATTTATTATGTATAAACCTGACCAACAAAAAGAATTTGGCCAATATATTAGTAGTCCAGAAGGAAGAATACATTTCGCAGGCTCTCACACTTCATCTACACCAGGATGGATACAAGGCGCTATTGAAGCAGGAATTCGTACTGCTGTTGAAATTAATAAAATCCAATAAAAGTTATGCAACGAACTCATGCTTTAGTTGAAGAACAAAAGGGAGGATCATAAATCAATCATCCTCTTTTTCACTATATAGTAGGATGGTCGGCAAAGAAGATTTGTTTAATATATACAATACAATTTATAAAATTTCATACTGAAAATATTCACTGTTAAGCGCTAACGCATTATTAGTGTGTTTTTCCAGAAGTAAACAACTAATTTATATCGTATTCCCATAAACCTAATTTTCCTTTAGCTGGTATAAAATCGATTAACATTTCTTTATTGGAAACTTCCCAAATATAATTCCCTACTCTAAAATCTCCTAAGAAGTAGTCATTTCCTGAAACAATACGTCCATCTTCCAATACTGCACTTTCATGATTATCTTCTATTACTTTTAAACAATTAATAAGATTACAGACACCAATAATCACGCCGGTTGGTAGTTTGCTCCTATTCAACTCGTGCTTACTAAGCAAATGCTGAATTGCATTGTTATTACAAACATTACTATCTATTTTTTTACTTGTGTGAATCGCCAATGGACCACGATATTTAGTTTTCCATGTTCTTGTTTCGTATTGTGCTTCATTAAAAAGGAAAAGGCTGGCCCAAGGTTGAATCATTGAAAGTACCTTCATATATGTAATTACACTTCCTTATATATAATATATATCATATGGAAAAAGCCGTATTCCGAAGAGTACGGCTTTTCTTCTTGTTTTTAATTATGGTTTTAAAATGACCTTGGTACGTGACTGCTTTCATGTGTTACCTCCTGAATTTATGATACTTCCATAAAATATCCAAATGAAATAAACGTTATTCAAAAAGGAAAATACCTTTTTGTAGAATCAAGTCGCCTCAGTCAACTTAAAAAAGTTCTGATGAATCAATTACTAGAAAAAGACATTTAGGCTTACGCATAATACAGTACGAAGAGAGTAAACAAGAGTTCACATTAAACATAACCCAAGTGTTAGTTTTCCAAAAAATACAATAAACTAAAAAAAGCAATAGTTTGTAGATTGAATCTCCTATATAACTAACTGGCGCGTTAGTTGATTAGTATTATAAGTAATTTTAGGGGTGCAAAGATAATGGTGATAATGGCTAATAATCAATATCAGCAAGTAATGAATGATACAAAGCGGGGAGAAATTAGATTATCGATGTATGACTACCCTAATAATAATCAATGGAGAACAAAAGACATTGAAACACGCTTTATTAGCACTTGGGATGGGGAATGGTTTTATCATTTTAGGATAGGTGGATATAAGTGTATTGAATGGTTGGAGATTAAGGTAGAAACCCAGGAAATAAGAAAGGATGTTTTAAATATTCTAAAAAATATTCACGTTCCTGGAGAGGTATTTGATAATGTGATTAGGGTGTATGGGTATGTTGAACTCTGTAAATCTGTTAACTACATTTAAAAGTTCTAATGTAACTAACGCAATGCGTTAGTTGAATAAGAAGTATATAGTCATCGAAAATTAATTCCTTTTATATTTTATAATCTCTTTTACTAATTTTGCCTCTTGATTATCCAAGCTTATATAATTGAATTTATTCAATATATTCTTCTTGATTATGGCACCATTATTCGTAAACCAAATTAAAAAGCTATACGATTTTTCATTCGCAGGAACTTTTAACGATAATTGAATATCGTAATCTTGTAAATCACCTTTTGGTTTATTAATTGTTTTACCATTCAATAAAATCTCTTCTAATTTATCTATCTTGGACTGACTTTCCACATTCACTCGTTTAAAATCTGTACTACTTTTACTGTTATAACCTACCCAAACTTCACTAGATGACTTAGTTTTATGCATTTTAACATATTGAAATCCACCTAAAAATAAAGTGAGAATTGATATAATACTAATTACTAGATATCTTCTTTTCAAAACTAATTACCTCCGATTCAAATAAAATTTGAGTATGCACACCAAATTTTACCATAATAGTTAGAGTGAGTTTTAAAAATATTCCTAAACTGCCATAAAAAAAAGCTATAGAAGCAGCCTTAAGGTTGTTCAACTAATGCATGAGTTAGTTTAAGTACAAGTTTTCTGCTGAAACAAACTAATTTTGCTCAAAATAATTAAAATCAGGACATCTATATACGATGTCCCTTTGGTATCAAATTACTAATTTTTTTGTATCTTTATGATTGGATTTGAAGGCGAAAAACCATCTTTATCTCCGAGCAGCAACTGTCCATATTTAGTTGGTATTTTAACATACTGAACTACTTTATTCTTATCAAGAAATACAAGCAAATATATATCATCTCGATTAACCATATTAGTTGGGTCTTTAAATTTAACACCGAGTTGCTTATTTATGGTTTCTTGGTCAGTGTAAGGGGTTATTAAGTATGCTTTATCCCAATCGAAGTCCGTTAGAGAATTAATATCTATTTCCGTCACGCTTTTTTTCTCCAAAGCAGAACTTATAGATTTCTCTAAACCTTTATTGTGCATACCACCTACTTGCGAACAACTTGTTAGAAGAATTAGTGAGAAAAAAATCAGATATACAAATTTCTTCAATATACCACCCCGAATGATTTATTTAGAATTAAACATTTAAGTTTTTTTTGTCTTCATATTCAATAAAATACCTATAAATACTACGAGTACACCGAATAATGCAATCGGAATGCATAAATACTTGTTATTTGTAACAAGGTTAATAAATAATGAACATAAAGCTAAGAAACATCCTAGCCATTGTACTTTTCTTCCTGTATTCAAGAAATCCCCTCCTATTAATTCCTTACAAATATATCATCTATGAGTTAGATGAATTGGTCAATTGTGTTATTTTTGAACTCTTCTTATACAACTAAACTAGTTGAACAAAAAAGAGCTGCCGAAGCAACTCACGTTGTACAACTAACGCACTACGTTAGTTGAACATCAAGGATATGTTTTTAAATGCTTAAACGTTATCAGTTCGCCATTTGAATTAATCACAACTTCATCTTCTCCGTAACTGATATGAGCACGATAATACGGATATACTTTTAGAGTTATCTCATATAATCCACCAATCCCATTTAACTGCTTTATTTTAAGTAATTCTGTTTCATACGAAGCCCAAGTAAGATGTTTTGGTGCCTTTTTGTCATCCTTATATATTTTAATGATTGCTTTATCAACTGGTTCTCTTAGGCTATTTATAAGTGACAGTTTTAATGTTTCACTTAATTTTGTCTCAGCTTCATTTATTGTTTCTGCATTTGCTTTTGTATTAGATATCACTAATACCATTACTACCGTAATAAATACTGCGATTTTCTTCATAATTATCACCTCATTTTAGTTTTCTAAGAACTAAAATGATTTATTCGACGATCAATGTCAAACCAGTAAAAAAAGATCTTTATCTACTTCTTCAAGAGTTATTGAACTATCGCACGCGTTAGTTTAATAAGAAACTATTTTAATTAAATATCAAGATGAGTTGATTGTCTAAATGCTTTTTTTGTCTTACTTAAAAATAAAAGTAAAAGTTTATAGATGAGAAAACCCAAGATAGTCCCAAACACATTACAAATAACATCGTCAATGTCTATTTTCCTTCCTAGACCTACTCCTAAAAGACATTCTACAAATTGTAAACTTTCAATACTAAGGGAAACAATAAGTCCAATCATTAAAATGTTTTTAAGCCTTTTGCAATTTCCCCATAATATAGGGACAAGAAATCCCAGAGGCATAAACATTAAAATATTGCCCCCTACATTTCTTACAATCATCTTAATCATAAATACTGCGTCACCACTATATGCTATTCCTACTTCACTAATATCTCTAATTATTGAGGTAAGAGGTATGTAGTTTATAGACCAGTAAGGAAATTGAAGTTTCCCATTTGGAATATTGTATAAAGGGAATATAGTGACTGAAATAACCATTAATGTATATATAACAAGCAAAAGTCCTATAAATTCTTTAAACCAAAAAATAGTCTTTTTGTTTTTCATTTTTAGTATAAGTATAATTGCTCTCAAAATTAAGTAGCATAAAATAACATACACTATATCTCCAATTAATAATCTCAAACCAATCACCTTTTCCTGTGCTAAATATAAAAAATCTCTGTTTGTGATATTCACCACTTTAAATAATGGATAAATATTCCATTTATTATTTTCTCTTTAAAAACTAAAAATCCTTTTTAATTAAAAATCCTTATGCAACTAAACTGCCATTTTGTTGAATAAAAAAAAGACCGACAAATCGCCGATCACGTGTACAACTAAAGCATGCGTGTGCGGCCGAGCCTAGGTCGTATCATATAACGGGTGGGATTCCCGTCGAGTAAGAACTAGCCATTCGCTCGTAACGAGTCTTGGAGGGCTAAAG
>NZ_JBHVPN010000033.1:0-18917 GCF_042887255.1 Gottfriedia sp. NPDC057948 | reverse complement strand
ACACCCGTTCCCATACCGAACACGGCAGTTAAGCTCTTTTGCGTCGATGGTAGTTGGGGGTTTCCCCCTGTGAGAGTAGAACGTCGCCTGGTAACCAAAAACATCAGCTATTAGGCTGATGTTTTTTGGTTTATTATGTAGTTAAAAAACGATGAATTAAATAAGGAATTTTTTGTTCTGTTGTTGTTAAAAATTGGTTTATTAAAGGATAATCATCAGTAGAATAAGTCTGTAAAAGTTCACACCACCAGTCAGTTTCATATCGACAAATCATACTCAAGTTATATAAAAGTAGATAGTGGTATAGAATTTCAGGTAATAATAAAAGCGCTTCCTTTTGTGATTTTATAAAATAATTTTGATTTAATATATTAAAATAAAATGGTGCTTTACTTAAAATTTTATCAGGAAAATTTGACTTAATTTTAATTTGCTTTTGATTCTGTTCAACAATTACAATATCTATTGAAGCTTGCTTTGATTGAAGAAATGAAATAAAACGTTCTGAAGTAAAATGATAAGATGACAAAATTTGTTCAGGTAGAGTGATTACATCATGATCAACTGTAGTTGGAAGAAATAAGTTTCCTTTTTTGGTAATTTTAAGGACCTTATTTAATTCCGGTATTGATTGTAAAAGCTGAAGCATTGTAAATTTTTCGTTTTCTAAATTATTTAAATTAAATAATACTTTAGAAGCATGAGTAAATAATCCATTTTTTTGGATTTTAACTTCGTCATCAACAAAAGAGTATCCTACTTTTTTTATTTTTCTTGAGGTAACACCATGAGCCAGGATTGCGGTGGTACTCGGATAATCAGGATCCACGGTGAGGATGCAAGCCTTTAATAATTGTACAAGCCCATAAAACAGTAATGTAGGTTTTACATTAATTTGCGAATTTTGAGCTGCATGAAAATAACTTTTCCCATGCTCAATATAATATAAAAATGGATAAGCATTGCGGAAAGCCTTTGATTTTTGTTCCTTGAAATTAGTTCGTTCATATTTTGTTTGAAGATAGCTTTTTGAATATTGCGCAGAGCTAAAATAACATAGCTCATCCCATACATTACTATACGAATATAACATAAGAGAGGAACTCCTTATTAACTGAATATTTAAACATAATTTGACTTCCTTGACAGTGTTTTATCCTATTGTTAATCTACTAATAATATTTATACGTGTATAGGGGGGTTTTTTTATGTGGGAATCAAAATTCGTAAAAGAAGGACTTACTTTTGATGATGTATTACTAGTTCCAGCGAAATCTGAAGTACTTCCAAATCAAGTTGATGTGAGTGTGAGATTAACTGAAAAAATTCAATTAAATATTCCATTAATCAGCGCAGGGATGGATACAGTTACAGAAGCAGATATGGCCATTGCAATGGCTAGACAAGGTGGACTAGGTATCATCCACAAAAATATGTCAATTGAAGAGCAAGCTGAACAGGTAGACAAAGTAAAGCGTTCTGAAAGTGGTGTAATTGATGATCCATTCTTCTTAACACCATCTCATAAAGTTGCAGATGCTGAATATTTAATGGGTAAATATCGTATTTCAGGTGTACCAATCGTAAATGATACAGAGAATCGAAAATTAGTAGGTATTTTAACAAATCGTGATTTGCGTTTTATTCAAGATTATTCAATTGTTATTTCAGATGTTATGACAAAAGAAAATCTTGTAACTGCTCCTGTTGGAACTACACTTGCAGAAGCAGAAAAAATTCTTCAAAAACATAAAATCGAAAAGCTACCCCTAGTTAATGAAGACGGTACTTTAAAGGGCCTAATTACAATTAAGGATATCGAAAAAGTAATTGAGTTTCCAAACTCAGCGAAAGATCAACAAGGACGATTACTTGTAGGTGCAGCTGTAGGAGTAACAAAAGATGCACTGCAAAGAGTAGAGTTATTAGTGAAAGCTAATGTAGATGTAATTGTAATTGATACAGCACATGGTCACTCTAAAGGTGTTATTGAAAAAGTAAAAGAAATTAGAAGTAGATTCCCAGAATTAGCAATCATCGCTGGTAATGTTGCAACAGGTGAAGCAACAAAAGAACTTATTGAAGCTGGAGCAGATATCGTTAAAGTTGGTATTGGACCAGGTTCTATCTGTACAACTCGAGTTGTTGCTGGAGTAGGTGTTCCTCAACTAACAGCGGTTTATGACTGTGCTTCTGTTGCTAGAGAGTACGGAGTTCCTATTATTGCTGATGGCGGTATTAAGTACTCTGGTGATATCGTTAAAGCCCTAGCAGCTGGTGGGCATGTAGTTATGTTAGGAAGTATGTTTGCTGGTGTACAAGAAAGCCCTGGTGAAACAGAAATCTTCCAAGGTAGACAATTTAAAGTTTACCGTGGTATGGGTTCTGTTGGAGCAATGGAAAGAGGAAGTAAAGATCGTTATTTCCAAGAAGGTAATAAAAAACTAGTTCCTGAAGGTATCGAAGGACGTGTTCCATATAAAGGCCCATTAGCTGATACAGTTCACCAATTAATTGGTGGAATTAGAGCTGGTATGGGTTACTGTGGTACTGCTACATTAAATGAATTAAGAGATAACGCACAGTTTATTCGTATGTCTGGTGCTGGATTACGTGAAAGTCATCCACACGATGTTCATATTACAAAAGAAGCACCAAATTACTCACTATAATAATTTAAGCAATGTACCTAGGGCAATTACAAGAAATTGTAGTTGCCTATTTTTGGGGAAATAATTGTGTTAAAATGTACAAGTGAGATTAAAGGTTGGAGGTAAAACAGTGATTGGAAAGAAAATACTAACGAAATTAATCGTAATAGCATTAGCGATAACTATAATCATCCCAATGAATTTACGACCGGCTGCTGCAGAGGACCTATTAGACATTAAAGCTAAAGCTGCAATTTTAGTTGATGCAAATTCAGGGAAAATATTATATGAAAAAAATTCAAAAGCTCCATTACCGATTGCAAGTATGTCAAAAATGATGACAGAATATCTAGTTAATGAAGCTGTAAAAAATGGGAAAATCTCTTGGGACGATAAAGTAACTGTTTCTGATTATGCTCATAAAATCTCTCAAAACACAGGGTTATCTAACGTACCACTTGAATTAGGTGGTCAATATACAGTAAGAGAACTATATGAAGCAGCTGCTATTTATTCAGCAAATGGTGCGACAATTGCACTAGCAGAAAAAATTGGTGGATCTGAGAAAAACTTCGTCCAATTAATGAACGATAAAGCAAAGAAACTAGATCTAGGAGACGTTAAATTTGTTAATGCTACTGGTTTAGTAAATAAAGACTTACAAGGTATGCAACCAGAGGGAACTTCCCTTACTGATGAAAATATTATGTCAGCAAACGGTGTTGCAAAATTAGCTTATAATCTAATCAAAACATATCCTGAAGTACTTCAAACTTCTTCAATTCCAAAGAAAACATTCCAAGAAGGTGGCAAGTATCCAGTAAAAATGGATAACTGGAACTGGATGTTACCAGGGTTAGTATTTCAATACCCAGGTATGGATGGATTAAAAACGGGTTCAACAGATTCAGCTG
The DNA here is from genome assembly GCF_042887255.1 of Gottfriedia sp. NPDC057948. Lineage (NCBI taxonomy): Bacteria > Bacillati > Bacillota > Bacilli > Caryophanales > Bacillaceae > Gottfriedia > Gottfriedia sp. NPDC057948. Next base: position 15,352 of record NZ_JBHVPN010000033.1, on the reverse strand, counting down.
GCTTCTGTTTTACTGGAACTGCTAAAAGAGATGGTCAACGTTATATTACAGTTGTAATGGGGGCAAATTCTTATAACTCAAGATTTAGTGAAACGGCTAAATTAATGGATTATGGTTTCAGTAACTTCGAAAAAGTTACATTGGTATCAAAAGGTCAAACAGTAAAAGGTAATAAAACAGTAAAAGTAGTTAAAGGTAAAGATAATGACGTAAAAGTAGTAGCAAAAGACGATGTTACTTTAGCTATAAAACGCGGCGAAGCTAAAAATTATAAAGCAACAGTCCAATTATCAGGTAAATCAATTGATAAAGATGGAAATATTATAGCTCCGATTAAAAAAGGAACAAAGGTTGGACAAATTGTGGTTAAATCTTCAAAGAATGAAGATTTAGGATTTATCAATACTAATAATCAATCCTACGATTTAGTAGTTGATAAAAGTGTTGATAAAGCAAATTGGTTAGTATTATCATTTAGAGGAATTGGATCATTTTTTGGAAATTTATGGGATAGCATCATAAGCGGAATTGGTGGTTTATTTAAATAAATTTCTATATAAATATATCAGTAATTGTTAAGTTGTCATTTTTTCAGTAAAATAAAAGTAAGGTAACTTTAACTAGGGGAAGAGAAATACTAAAATGTTACCAAGTAAGCTTTAATAATGGAGGGGCAAAACAATGAATTTAACAGGAACAGAACGTGTAAAACGTGGCATGGCAGAAATGCAAAAAGGCGGCGTTATTATGGACGTAGTAAATGCTGAGCAAGCTAAAATTGCTGAAGCTGCTGGTGCAGTAGCAGTAATGGCATTAGAAAAGGTACCATCTGACATTCGTGCAGCTGGTGGAGTAGCTCGTATGGCTGATACAAGTATTACTGAGGAAATTCTTAACGCTGTTAGTATTCCTGTAATGGCTAAAGCTCGTATTGGACATATCGTTGAAGCGCGTGTCTTAGAAGCAATGGGAGTAGATTACATCGATGAGAGTGAAGTATTATCTCCAGCAGATGATATCTTCCATATTAATAAATCAGATTACACTGTTCCATTCGTTTGTGGTTGCCGTAACTTAGGTGAAGCACTTCGTCGTATTGGTGAAGGCGCATCTATGCTACGTACAAAAGGTGAGCCAGGTACTGGAAACATTGTAGAAGCAGTACGTCACTTACGCCAAATTAACGGAGAAATCCGCAAAGTAGTTGGATTATCTCGTGATGAATTAATGGTTGAAGCTAAAAACCTTGGCGCTCCATTCGAATTATTACTTCAAATTAAAGAGCTTGGTCGTTTACCAGTTGTTAACTTCGCTGCTGGCGGCGTAGCAACACCTGCAGACGCAGCTTTAATGATGGAATTAGGGGCTGACGGTGTATTCGTAGGATCTGGTATCTTCAAATCAGAAAACCCTGAGAAATTTGCTCGTGCGATTGTACAAGCTACTACTCACTATCAAGATTATGAATTAATCGCTAACCTTTCTAAAAACTTAGGTCCTGCTATGAAAGGTATCGATATGAGACAACTTGCTGCAGCAGATCGTATGCAAGATCGTAGCATTTAAGTTGGTGATTTTATGAAAATAGGTGTATTAGCATTACAAGGTGCAGTTCAAGAACATATAAATGCAATTAAAGCATGTGGTGCTGAAGCTGTTATCGTGAAACGTGTAGAACATTTAGATGGACTTGATGGTATTGTATTACCTGGTGGAGAGAGCACTGCAATGCGTAAGTTGCTTGATCACGTTGGGTTATTAGAACCGTTAAAAGAGAAAATCGAAAATGGTTTACCAGCATTCGGTACATGTGCAGGCATGATCTTACTTTCAAAAGTGATTGCAAATGATGACACGGTGCATCTAGGAGTTATGGATATGGTTGCTGAACGTAATGCTTATGGTAGACAAGTGGATAGTTTTGAAGTAAACATCCCAATTAAAGGTGTATGTGAAGACTACCCAGCTGTATTTATCAGAGCACCATTTATTCGTTCAGTATCAGGCGATGCAGAGGTTATAGCGGAACATGATGGTAATATTGTAGCAGTTAGACAAAATCACATGTTAGCAGCATCTTTCCATCCGGAATTAACGAATGATTACCGTTTTATGAATTACTTTGTAGAGATGGTTAAGGAAAAAAGTGCAAATTTAAGTATGTAACTATTGAAAAAAGTAAAAGCTTATAGTAAATTATTATATAATTTAAATTGTTTAAAGCGATGAAAGAAAATAGTAGCAGGTTCTAAATTTATAGAGAGTCGGTGGTTGGTGCAAACCGATAATGAAGACTTGTGAATCCATTCTTGAGTGGGTTACGGAATGCTGTACAGCTAGTAAGTGACCCCGGTACTATAGTCCGTTAACTATACTAAGGTGGAAGGATTATTTATTAATTCTTCAATTAGGGTGGCAACGCGGGTAGCTCTCGTCCCTTTTATGGGATGAGGGCTTTTTTGTATTTATTTTTATCCTTTAGACAATAAAAGAATAGGAGGAATTTAAAATGTTAGACATTAAATTATTACGTAGTAATTTTGAAGATGTTAAAGCAAAGCTTCAATTACGTGGTGGCGATATAAGCTATATCGAAAAATTTGAAGACTTAGATTTAAACCGTAGAGAACTACTTGTTCAGGTGGAAGGCTTAAAAAGCCGACGTAATGAAGTTAGCCAAGAAATCAGTGTATTAAAGCGTGAGAAAAAAGATGCAGAAGCACTAATTGTTGAGATGAGAGAAGTTGGGGATAAAATTAAAGCTCTAGATGAAGAGATTAGAACTTTAGAAGAACAACTAGATGCTATTTTATTTACAATTCCAAACTTAGTTAGTGATTCAGTACCAGTTGGATTAACAGAAGACGATAATGTTGAAATTCGTAGAATAGGTGAAGTTCGTACATTTGATTTTGAACCAAAGGCACATTGGGACTTAGGTGTTGATTTAGACATTTTAGACTTCGAACGTGGAGCAAAAGTTACTGGTAGCCGTTTTACTTTCTATAAAGGCTTAGGGGCTAGACTTGAACGTGCTTTAATCAGCTTTATGTTAGATCTTCATACAGAGGAGCATGGATACACTGAAGTATTACCTCCGAACCTTGTAAATCGTGCTAGCATGATTGGTACAGGTCAATTACCAAAATTTGAAGAAGACGCATTCCGTATTGAGAAAGAAGACTTTTTCTTAGTACCTACTGCAGAAGTACCTGTAACAAACTATCACCGTGACGAAATTCTTGATGCTGCACAATTACCGATTGCATATACGGCATATAGCGCGTGTTTCCGTTCTGAGGCAGGTTCTGCCGGTCGTGATACACGTGGACTAATTCGCCAGCATCAATTTAATAAAGTTGAACTAGTGCGCTTTGTAAAACCTGAAGATTCATATATTGAGTTAGAAAAATTAACAGGTCAAGCAGAAAAAGTTCTTCAATTATTAGGATTACCATACCGTGTCATTACATTATGTGCTGGAGATATTGGATTTTCTTCTGCAAAAACGTATGACATTGAAGTTTGGTTACCAAGCTATGATGCATACAAAGAAATTTCTTCTTGTAGTAACTTTGAGGCATTCCAAGCAAGAAGAGCGAATATACGCTTTAGACGTGATCCAAAAGGAAAACCAGAATTCGTTCATACATTAAACGGCTCTGGTCTTGCAATTGGACGTACGGTTTCTGCAATTTTAGAAAACTACCAACAAGCAGATGGCTCAGTTATTATTCCTGAAGTTCTTCGTCCGTATATGGGTGGAAAAGAAGTAATTAAATAAATAAAAAGCAGATGGTATTTGAGAAGTGATTCTCAGGTCCATCTGCTTTTTGTTTAGATCGTTTTAACATTAATTTTGTAATTAGGTGTGTTCCACAATTCCATCCATTTTTTAATAGCTGATATTAAAATAACGACACCTAAAACTAACATAATGATAGATAAGACGCCGTTTAACATACTATAACCGGCTGCATTATGGTTTAGATAGACATTTTTGATCATCCAGTATCCTGCATAATTTACAGTGATAAATAGGTAGGCAAGAGGAATCAAACAAGTAAGCATATACCAACGTTTATCAGCTATCTTTAATAGCACTGTTGCTCCTATGATTAATCCAATAGAAGCCATTAATTGATTAGATACTCCAAATAGTGCCCAGATTGATCCAATATCCCCTGAAAATAAGAGATACCCCCACATAAAGCATGCTAGTGCACTAGCAAAAATTGATCCTGGTATCCAATCTGTTTTCTTCAATGGTTTATAATATTCACCAAAGAAATCTTGAATTAAATATCGTGCTACTCGAGTTCCAGCGTCAATTGCTGTTAAAATAAATACGGCTTCGAACATAACAACAAACTGGAAGAAATATGATGCTAAGTGACTAAACCATGGGATAGATGTAAATATGTAGGTCATACCAACCGCCAAGGTAACAGCTCCACCAGTACGTCCTTCTAAACTTAATCCAATTTCTTTACTAAGTTCCGGTAAGTGGACAACATTCATTCCTAACGTTTTAAATACTTCTGGAGTAGAGTTAATTGCAAAGTAGTCTGCAGGCTGAAGTGCGGTAGCAGCGATTAAAGCCATAATACCTACCAAACATTCAACTAGCATTGCACCAAATCCTACGACCTTTATATCGGTCCATCGATCAAGCATTTTTGGAGTTGTTCCAGAGCCCACAAATGCATGAAAACCTGAGATTGCTCCACATGCAATTGTAATTGAAATAAATGGCCAAACTGGACCAGCTAAAATGGGTCCCCCGCCGTTAACAAATTTAGTTACAGTCGGAAATTGGATGGATGGATTAATAATAAATACGCCAATAATGAGTGCAATAAAGACACCGATTTTCATAAAGCTACTTGAATAGTCACGAGGTGCCAGTAAGAGCCATACTGGCAATGCAGCAGCAAAAAACGCATAGATAGGTAGTATGATTTCCAAAGTTCTCGTATCAAATGTTAAAAAATCACCAATAGCAGTTTCTTGTATAGTCGGTCCCATAAAGACTCCAACCATTAATAAAATAAATCCAATCGTTGAAGCTAATTTTAAATTGCCAGTTTTTTTATAAAGTAGACCAACTCCCATCGCAATTGGTATTGTGATTCCAACTGCAAATGTCCCCCATGGATTATTTTCAAGCGCATGTAGAACAACCATTGAAAGACCGGCCATTGTAATTGTAATAATGAAAAGCATAGCTAGTCCCGTACAGAAGCCTGCAACAGGTCCAAGCTCTTCTTTTGCTACTTCTGATAGCGTCTTTCCTTTCTTTCTCATCGAAGCATATAAAACAACAGCATCATGCACTGCTCCGCCGATTACAGCACCTATTAAAAGCCATAACAGACCTGGAAGGTACCCAAATTGAGCGGCTAAAATTGGACCAACTAGAGGGCCAGCTGCTGCGATTGCAGCAAAGTGATGACCGAATGTTACCCATTTGTTAGTAGGAACATAATCCTTACCATCATTTAACTCGTGAGCTGGAGTAGGTGTAGAATCATTTAACTTAAGTACCTTCACAGCCATAAATGTTCCGTATAGACGATATGCAATCATCAAAATACACATAGAAGCAATAACAATTGTAACCGCATTCATTTTAATTAATAAGCCTCCCCTGTTTCTTTTTATTTACATTCATTTTACTTTATGAAAATAAAAATTTTGAATTTTCAATGTAAGATGCAATAAAAACAGGTTGAGAAGCATGAATGGATTATTGAAATACAAGCTTTATAAATTAAAAAGTTGTTTTAGCTCTTTTGTGTATGTCCGGCTAACGGGTACTTTTTCACCATCATTCATAATTAAATTATAGGTGGAATTAAACCAAGGTTGAATTTCAATGATTTTATCCAAATTGACAATATAGCTCCGATGGACACGGGTAAATGATGTATTTTGTAGCTTTCGTTCTAAATTGATTAAAGGTTCATTTATTTGATAAGTCATCTTATCAGTAACGACACTTGTTTTACCTTCTTGTGTAAAAATATAAATGATCTCTTCGAATGTTATTAAAAGAATTCTTTCATCGACCGATATAGCCAATTTATCTTGTTTTAGAAGAGGGGGATACTTTTTCACCTCAGTTTTAATAGAGTTTTTACTTAGCTTAGCTAATTTTTCAATAGTTTTTTGAATTCTTATTTCATCAAATGGTTTTAAAATATAATCAATCGCGTGTAAATCGAATGCATTCAAAGCGTACTCGTCAAAAGCTGTTGCAAAGACGATTGCTGGTTGATGGGTGAGATCCTGCAGTTTTTGAGCTAATTCCAATCCACTTTCATCAGCTAACTGGATATCTAAAAATACAACGTCGACTTCTTCTATTTGAATGAATTTCAATGTACTTCTAATTGAGTCCGCTTTACCAACTATTTCGACTTCCTTGCTTCTTTTTAGTAAATAAGCTAGTTCGTCTCTTGCTAATGGTTCATCATCTACAATTAGTGCCTTTAACATTATTTATCCCTCCATTACTTCTTGCGTTAATGGGATTCTTATCGATACTTTCGTTCCAGTGTTTAGATCGGATTTTATTTGAAAATATTCTCTTTCCCCGTAAATTTCTTCAATTCGTTTTTTTATATTCCATAACGCTGTTCCTGTTCCCTCTTTAGACTGAATAGTTTTGTTCCCAATTGTATTTAGTAGCTCTGGCGAAATCCCCTTGCCGTTATCTTCAGTAATAAGAATCATATCATTATTGAATTCATATGCTTGCACAGTTACCATTAATTTCCTTTCTTTTGAAAACGCATGTCGAATCGAATTCTCAATAAGTGGTTGAAGTGTAAAAGGGGGGATTTGAACCGTTTTTAAATGAGGTTCTATTTGGAACTCAACATGGAATTTTGAAGGAAACCTAGTTTGTTCAATCGTTAAATATGCTTCTACATGTTCTAATTCCTTTTCTAAGGTGACTAAGGTCTGCCTTGCCCCTTGTAAGTTATTTCGAAAAAAAGTACTTAAATGGATTAGTAATTTTCTAGCTTGATCAGCATCTGTTCTAATTAAACTTGAAATTGTATTTAAAGAATTGAACAGGAAGTGGGGATGCATTTGTGCTTGTAATGCTTTTATTTCAGCATCTTTCACTAATTTTCGCTGTAGTTCAGCCTCTGCTAATTCCAGTTGGGTGGAAAAAAGTTTAGATAATCCGTCTGCTAGTTCTTTCTCAACTTTGTCTAGCTTGTTGGAATCCGTGTAATATAGCTTTAAAGATCCAACTGTTTTATTTAAAGCCTTTAATGGTAATACAATAGCCGCACTTAAAGGACAATCCATATGGAAACATTGGATTTCATCTTTTGAAGTAGCAATAATAATTTTTCCTTCTTTTAATGCCTTCTTGGTCAGTTTTGTTGCTAAGCTATTCATTGGTTCATGGTGATCTGAACCTGCACCCACGTGGGCAAGTACGCTGTTGTGATCAGTAATCGAAATTGCATCCGTTTTGGTTAATTTAAAAATAATTCTTGCCGCTTCATTACAAGAATGAGGGGTTAGTCCTTGTCTAAAAAATGGTAAAGTTTGTTCTGCGATATACAGGGCTTTGTTTGTTTGAAGTGCTCGCGTTTTTTCTTCTTCTTGTAAGATATTTTGGATGATTAATATAAATATAAGCGTACCAAAACCATTTATTAGAATCATTGGTAGAGAAATTACTTCAACAAGATGAAGAGCGGCCCAAAATGGTTTTGCAATTAAAAGAATAATCCCCATTTGAACACATTCCATAATAATTCCAATTGATACTACACTCCAAAGGGATTTGTTTTTCTGTAAACCGAATCTTTTTCTAAGTAGCCCTGTAACAACTCCAGCAACGATTGTAGAAATGGCACATGCATATGCAGTAAATCCGCCTAATGTTAGACGGTGTAAGCCTGCTATTAATCCGACTCCTAAGCCAACAATCGGTCCGCCAATTAGACCTCCAATGGCTACTCCCATAATTCTTGTGTTTGCAATTGCATTATTACTTGCTACATTAAAGTGCCAAGACTGAGACATAATTGACTCATGATAAATATGAACACCAGTATAATTACTAATTACACCAAAGGCGCCAAATATAATAATCAGGATCATTTTTGCACCAAAGGAGTGTTCATTTTGAATGATTTGTCTAAATGACTTCATCCTTGAAAGTAAAAAGGCGAGTATAACGAGAATACCTACTCGTTCCAGCATCAGCGGTATTAATTCAAACATTTCTTTCTCCTTAAAAATTACTAATATTTTTAAATGGTAGTACCATTATAAATACAAATGAATTTTCTGTATATTTTTTCAACTTATGGAAAAGGTGTATATTTTATTACTTAGATGATGATAATACTTGTTGTAAAAAGGTTGTTTTTATTTCCAGAAAAAATTTATATTTTTTTAGAAGAATGCTTGACCTTATTTTTTTCGTATGATATTATAAATCTTGTCAATACGGAGTAATACCCAAGTCTGGCTGAAGGGATCGGTCTTGAAAACCGACAGGGGTGTAACAGCCCGCGGGGGTTCGAATCCCTCTTACTCCTCCATTTTTTTAAATTAAAAGAGTGCATACATATTTAAGACTCGTTACATTATTGTAACGAGTTTTTTGTTTTTTTCCGTATATCGTTAAACGACAGAGAAAAAGGCTGCAAACTTTACATGATACAGTTTGCAGCCTTTTTATATATATTTACTAATTAAGTGAATGTCTTACTTTAAAAACACATTCCACATTTCATTATTATCTAGATTTCATATATTTTTGTGAATGATTTAGTACGTTTCCAATTTTCTTAACGATTTCTTCTACAGAAGATTCATTTTTAATTAAATCATACTCGCTAATACTTAAACGAAGTACAGGACATGCATTAAAGTTATTAATCCAGTTTTCGTAACGTGTATTCATTTCTTTCCAATATTCAATAGGAGTTTGTTGCTCCATTGGACGTCCACGCTCTTTAATTCGCTCAACGACTTCATCGAATGTTCCTTCTAAGTAAATTAATAAATCAGGAGCAGGGAAATACGGTGACATAACCATAGCATCAAAAAGGCTAGTATATGTTTCGTAGTCTACTTCACTCATTGTTCCTTTTTCGTAATGCATTTTCGCGAAGATGCCAGTATCCTCATAAATTGAACGGTCTTGGATAAATCCACCACCGTATTCAAACATTCTTTTTTGTTCTTTGAATCGCTCTGCTAAGAAGTATATTTGTAAATGGAAGCTCCAACGAGCAAAATCTTGATAAAATTTATCTAGGTATGGGTTTGTATCTACTTTTTCAAATGATGTACGAAAGTTTAACGCATCTGCAAGTGCATTGGTCATAGTAGATTTTCCTACACCTACTGTCCCAGCAATTGTAATAACTGCATCATTTCGTATTCCGTATTTTTCACGTAAATTCATATACTTCTTAGCTCCTTTTGTAAGGTGTTTTCTAACGATTCAAGTATCATCGTTAAATCTCTCGGGTTATTAACGAAGTCAATTTGATCACCGTCAAATTTTAGTACTGGAATTTCAGGGTGTTTAACTTGAAATTCTTTCATGTGTGTCTCGTAATCTTCAATTAACTGAAGTAGGTACTGGTCCTCGATCAATTGTTCGAATTCTCTACCACGAAGTTGAATGCGCTTTTGTAGCGTCTCAAGGCTAGCGGTTAAGTAAATAACCACATTTGGCCTTGGCATATCCTCAGTTAATATTTGATATATTTTTAAATATTTATCATGCTGCTTGTCTTTTAATGTTCTGCTAGCAAAAATTAAATTCTTAAGGATGTGGTAGTCTGCAACCACTGGAATCGATTTATTAAGAAACATTTTGTCTATATCTTCTAATTGTTTAAATCGATTACAAAGGAAAAACATTTCTGTTTGGAAACTCCACTCTTCAATGTCCGTATAAAACTTACCCAAAAAAGGATTTTCATCTACAATTTCTTTTAATAGTTCATAATGAAAGTGTTCAGAGATCGCTTTGGATAGAGATGTTTTTCCGACACCAATGGGTCCTTCTACTGTTATAAAAGGTACACGTATCATCTCTTCTCCTCCTTACTAGTCAAATTCCGTATCATACTCAAAAAACATACAGAAACTATTTTAACATACTGTAGTCAGACGGAATACCATTTTAAAATTTTTCCAATTACTGATAATTGTTGCTCACTAAATGATTAATCATTTCTTCGATTTCCTGAGTTTGAATAACCGTTGCATTTAATATGTCTTTCATCATATAAATTGCAACCTTCTCATCATAATCTGTAACCGAGGAAATTGCATCTTGAGGTATAATTAAGTTATAATCGCGCATAAATGCATCATTTGCTGTAAAAAGTACACAACGATTTCCTGCAACACCTACAATAACCAAATGGGTAATGTTTAATTTTTTAAGTAATTCATCTAAGTTTGTTAAGTAAAAACCTGAGTAGTTAGGCTTAAAGATAAAATAATCTTCCTCGTTTGGGTGTATCTGTTTTATTAAGTCGTAGCTTAAAGGGTTTAAACAATGCTTAATAAGTTTTTCTCGAGTCGGTTTTTCGATTTTATAATGATCGTTAACATATATAGTAGGAAGTTTTTTGTTTTTAAAAATGTCTCTTATGTAATTTATTTTCGGAACCATATGGATTGATTTTTCCGCAAGAACACTTCCATGCTTAAATGTAAATGAGTTGATTAAATCGATAATTAATAATGCAGGCAACTGCTTGTCTTTTTGATTTGAAGAATTCAATCGGCTTCACTCCAATCTATGTTTAGTTTATCTTGTCGTAAAAAGAATATTTGTTTGTTAAAGAAATAAAGAGGTGTAAAGTTTGAATAAAGATGAGTTTTATATGAAGTTGGCAATAGAGGAAGCACTAAAAGCACAGCAAATAGGGGAAGTGCCTATTGGAGCTGTATTAGTTTACAACGACCAAGTCATTGCACGAGGTTATAATTTACGTGAAACAAAACAAACAGCTTTAGGTCACGCTGAAATGAGTACAATAGAAGATGCGTGTAAAGTCATTGATTCTTGGCGATTAGAGGAAACAACTCTATATGTAACGTTGGAACCTTGTCCGATGTGTGCGGGTGCCATCATTCAATCAAGAATTCCAAAAGTCGTTTACGGTGCAAAAGACCCGAAAGCAGGTTGTGGAGGATCAATATATAATCTTTTGCAAGAAGATCGATTTAACCATCGCTGTGAAGTTAGTTCGGGTATATTAGAAGAAGAATGTGGTAAATTATTAACGAATTTCTTTAGAGAGTTGCGATCCAGAAAGAAAAATTTACCTTCATAAGGACAAGGATTGATTTTTTATTTCGGTTCGTATATACTTTAACTACCGCTTCAATCAGCGGTTTAAAATTAGGTTGTAACTTTGCCGTGCTAGGTGGGGAGGTAGCGGTGCCCTGTACTCGCAATCCGCTCTAGCGAGACTGAATTCCACTCCGAGGTGTATCTATTTCAGGGTCTGCCTTAAATAAGTGGTGTTGACGTCTGGGTCCTACGCAACGAGAACTCATGAACCTTGTCAGGTCCGGAAGGAAGCAGCAATAAGTGAGCCATCTCGTGTGCCGTAGGGGTGCCTGGGCCGAGCTAACTGTTTAAGTAACGCCTGGGGTAGTGCATCGACGAGTGGTGCACGGCAGTAACTTTATAAAAACTCACTCAATTTTGAGTGAGTTTTTTTGTTTTCTATAAAATATTTTCCATGAAATCATTACATAGGGTATAATAATGATGACTTTGTAAGAAGGAGGAAACCAATTGACTTATCAAGCATTATATCGTTTGTGGAGACCGCAGCAGTTTAAAGATGTCGTGGGTCAAGATCACATTATACGAACGTTACAAAACTCCCTTCTTCAGCAAAAAGTATCACATGCCTATTTGTTTACTGGTCCGCGTGGAACAGGTAAAACGAGTACAGCAAAAATCTTTGCAAAAGCTTTAAATTGTGAACATGCACCTACTAATGAACCTTGTAATGAGTGTGCCATTTGTAAAGGAATTACTGATGGATCAATTTCAGATGTAATTGAATTTGATGCTGCGTCTCATTCTAAAGTAGAAGAAATGCGAGAAATTCTTGAAAAAGTAAAATATGCTCCTTCCGTAGGGAAGTATAAAGTGTACATAATCGATGAAGTTCATATGTTATCTACATCAGCTTTTAATGCATTATTAAAAACATTAGAAGAACCTCCTGAACATGTAATTTTTATATTAGCTACAACCGAAGCTCATAAAGTTCCATTAACTATACTTTCAAGATGTCAGCGGTTTGATTTGCATAAAATAAGTATACAAACTATATCAGCACGTCTTCTAGTAATATTAAAACATCTACAAATTGAAATTGATTCTGAAGCGTTAACGATGTTATCTCGTGCAGCTGAAGGTGGAATGAGGGATGCATTAAGCATACTGGATCAAGCTATCTCATATAGCGATGAATCCATTTCATTAGATGATGTCTTAGCAGTAACAGGCACAGTGGCTCAAGAACGTTTAATATCCGTCGTTTCAGCAATAATAGATGGTAATGTGTCAGTTTGTTTGACTAATATTGAAGAATTATTAAACCAAGGTAAAGATCCAGTTCGGTTTATAGAAGATTTAACAGTTTATTATCGAGATATTCTATTATATAGGCACTCACCAAGTACGATTGAATTACTTGAGAGAGCAACAGTTAGTGATCGATTTAAAGAGCTTTGCGATGCATACAATGATGAGTTAGTTTATCAGATAATCGCTTCATTAAGTAAAAGTCAGCAAGAAATGAAATGGACTAATCATCCGAGAGTTTTACTTGAGGTGGCAATTGTACAACTTTGTCAAAAAGCTTCCGTGAGCGGTATCGGTAAAAAACAGGACGAGCTGACACCGTTAATTAATAAAATTAACGCTCTTGAAAAAGAAGTGAAATTTTTAAAGGAAAATGGTATTACAGTGAGTGGAACGAATGATTCCTCTACTAGTCCAAAACCGAAATCGACTACATCTCGATCGAAAATACCAAATAGTTTAATCCAAGGTGTATTAAGAGCTGCTTCTAAACCAGAAAAGAATAAAGTTTTAGCAGTTTGGTCATCACTTCAAGATCAATTAAGGCAACTAAATAAGGTTTCTACTGCGACATTAGTATCATATGGTGAAGTTGTGGCAGCTTCTTCTGAACAGTGTATTGTTGCTTTTAAATCAGAGACAATATGTGATTTAATCAATAATAATGGTGAACAAGAGCACTTAACAACGATTAATCAAACATTATCAAATTTATTAGGTGCAGAAATGAGTATGTTAGCAATTCCCGAAGAAGATTGGAGATCGACTAGGGATTCATTTTTAAATACAACAAAACAAAAAGAGACTTCAACAGAAGTTTCACCAATTGTACAAGAGGCAATCAATCTTGTTGGTGAAGATTTAGTCATTATTAAAGAATAACTATATTGGAGGAAATGAAAATGATGCGTGGCGGAATGGGCAATATGAATAATATGATGAAACAAATGCAAAAAATGCAAAAACAAATGGAACAAGCACAAAATGAATTAAATGAGCGTACATTTGTTGGTACTGCTGGCGGTGGAATGGTAACTGTTACAGCTAATGGATTAAAACAAATTGTTGAAGTTGTGATTAAAGAAGAAGTAGTAGATCCAGAAGATATTGATATGCTACAAGATTTAGTTTTAACTGCCACTAATGATGCTATTAAACAAATTGAAGAAGAAACAGCTAAAACAATGGGGCAGTTTACTAAAGGAATGAATATTCCAGGATTATTTTAAAGGGTAAGACAAATGCATTACCCTGAGCCGATATCCAAATTAATAGATAGTTTTATGAAATTGCCAGGGATTGGTCCCAAGACGGCCGTTCGACTGGCGTTTTTTATGTTAGATATGAAGCAAGACGACGTGTTAGACTTTGCAAAATCAATGATAGATGCGAAAAGAAAACTTCTTTACTGTTCAGAATGTGGCCATATAACTGACCAAGACCCTTGTTATATTTGTAGTGATCAACATCGAGACCAATCTACGATATGTGTAGTGCAAGATACGAAAGATGTTATTGCTATGGAAAAAATGAGAGAATATCGAGGTTTATATCATGTACTTCATGGTGCAATTTCTCCTATGGAGGGAGTTGGACCTGAAGACATTAAAATTATGGAATTATTGAGCAGACTAAAAGATGATGTAGTTCAAGAAATTATTTTAGCTACCAACCCGAATATAGAGGGTGAAGCAACTGCTATGTATATTTCTAGGCTATTAAAATCTACGGGTATAAAAATTACTCGAATCGCACATGGTCTACCAGTAGGCGGAGACTTAGAATATGCAGATGAAGTTACACTTTCAAAAGCTCTGGAAGGTAGAAGAGAACTTTAGAAACTGATTAATGGAGAGAGACCATGGGTTTTTTTCGAAAAAAAGGAAAGATTCGTAAAGAATTTGATGAAAAGTTAGTTGATAGACTACATGACTATAAAGATATTTACTTAAGTCAGGTAGAGTTAATGGAAAGAAGTGTGGATCCACCAGATGATCTGCTAATCCATGTTAAGCTTTATCAAGCTAAATATTTCTTCTTATTAAAAGAAGCAAAGGCTAGAAATGTTTTAATAACAAAAATGAAATAGGTAAAAGAGTTTATTGTTTAGGCAATAGACTCTTTTTTATTAATGTTTTTTGTCATTGATTAGTTCCTTTTCTCATACAATCTTAGTAAAAGGTGTACAAGTTATTTGAGGGGAGTTTTTTTGTGGTGAATAGTATTATTATGTTTTCAGTTGTGTTGTTTGTAATCTTATTTCTATTATTAGTAGGTCTACCGGTTAAAGCTTTAAAACTAATTAGCAGATACGTACTAAGAGGCATTGTGTGTGTCATGATTGTATTTATATTAAACTATGCTTTAGCTTCGAATAATTTTCATATTCCAATTAATACTGTTACTTGTGCATTCTTAAGTGTATTAGGTGTTCCAGGTATTGTAGCGTTAAGTGTAATTGGTATTTATATCGTTTAAAAAAATATATAAAAAAGTTTTAAAAAACTGTTGACCATTTATCGAGGGGATGTTATATTTATATACGTCGCTGATGGCGATAACAAAAAAAGAAAAAACAACTGTTGACAGATTTTGTCGAAGGTGATAAACTGATTAAGTTGTTGAAAAACAAGATGATCTTTGAAAACTAAACAAAACATGAAGTAAACGTCAATTATTAGTTTTTTGAGCAATACAAGATTTAAACTTAACTTTTATGGAGAGTTTGATCCT
>NZ_JBHVPN010000032.1:0-19023 GCF_042887255.1 Gottfriedia sp. NPDC057948 | reverse complement strand
GTCCCCATAAAAAAACACCCCTTATGTAATATAGTTTACTATACGACATAAAAGGTGTTTTTTCTCGTGTCCCACATAAAGGGTTCACTATAAATGGGGGTGGCTTTTCTCCATATTCGGAAAATAAGATGCCTATAAGGCTTTTTTTTGTTTAAGTGTAAAAATCTGTTGAATCATTTTGATGTAAGAACATTTGAGAAATCCCC
Source organism: Gottfriedia sp. NPDC057948 (assembly GCF_042887255.1). Taxonomy (NCBI): domain Bacteria; kingdom Bacillati; phylum Bacillota; class Bacilli; order Caryophanales; family Bacillaceae; genus Gottfriedia; species Gottfriedia sp. NPDC057948. The sequence continues at coordinate 18,817 of NZ_JBHVPN010000032.1, read as the reverse complement.
TTTTAAATATTTAATTGTGGATATAAGTGTTAGGATGTATCGACCCGTATTTTGTTTCGTTCGTATAACAGAGCGATATAACTTGCAATTAAATCCAAAGCCGTAATATTTAATAAGGTCTATTATGTAATTTGATATACAATATGGCTCATTTTTTGTTACATTTCTCGAATCAAATGCAGAAATTCCTTTGTTTGACTTTTCGGTTTCACTATTTTTCAAATTCCAACAAATTCCCGGGAAATAACTGAAATTCTGAATAGATATCGACAAAGTTAGAAGATTCTAAATAACTATTTGTTTTTGCTGATAGAAAGTAGATATACTTTAGAATTCAAAAACGCCAATAAAACGTAAACTCAACAGCAACTCGTGTATTGTCAATTCCATACTGCACATGTTGAGTGTGTGGCGCAACTCGTAATAAAATAAGGCAGCAGCCCTTTTGGGCGCTGCCATTTTTCTTATAATAAAGAATCACATCTGCTGCTTATTTATTCTTATCAGCTATGTTAGTTGACATCAAATGCTCGTTTTTCTGTATAGAATGTCCTCTAATAATAATTAGCACCTAATACAAAATTAATATGGCAGGGACTAGCTTTAATTTTTTTAGGGATTTCAATGCCATGCTGGTTGACTTCCGAAAGTATAGGGATAGAAAAAATGATAGCAGAGCCATTCAATTAAGAAAGCAGCATTTAGAATTATTTTACATATAGGTAATGTAAATGGGTCTATGAGTATACAAACAACAACTGATTCTGCCATTGAAATGCCAATGATCGAGAAACTAGATGCAGCTGGAAAAGGTACAGGTCATTATGTTGGACAATGGATTGTTCCAAAGAACATTGTATTAAACGGTTGACAGATTGAGGTTCTAGTCGAGGATAATAATGGAAATAAAATGACCATGTTGACTAAAGGAAGATTGTATGTTACTTCAAAAGTAGTAAAACCAGTACAAGTAGTGAAAACAGCACCAATATTATCGGCAGACAAAAAAGATAACAATGTAGGAAAAACAATCAACATAACCTTCAAAGACAATGCAAATTGGAGAAACTCAATAACAGACATAGCAGTAAACGGAAAATCAATAAAAGGAAATTACCAGGTAGTTAAAGGAAACATAATTATAAACGGAAAAGTATTTACAAAGGCTCAATCCTATAAGATCGTAATAAAAGCAAAGGATTATAAAGATGCACAAGTAACTCAGGTTATTATTCCGGTAGTAAAATCAGCACCAACATTAGCAGCAGACAAAAAAGATAACAAAGTAGGAAAATCAATCAACATAACCTTCAAAGACAATTCAAAATGGAGAAGCTCAATAATAAGCAGAAAAGTATTTACAAAGGCTCAATCCTATAAGATCGTAATAAAAGCAAAAGGTTACAAAGATGCACAAGTAACACAGGTTATTATTAAAAAATAACTAAACTAAAAGGTGCTGTGGCGCAACTCATTTAAAAGAAGGCATCTACCATTTGGACTTGTCTTTATCTAGTAGACACTAATAAAAAAGGTATTTTAAGCAGCCTTAGCCCAGATTCGATCAGGTTAAGGCTATTTAATTTTTTTGAAATCTCGTATTTATGTAGTACCAAATCAAAAATAACGTTTTCTGCGTTTTCAACTTGTTTTTGATTGGTAAATTGATATCGAAAAAAGCAATCTGTTTAAAAAATAGCTAAAGAATTTCAAGGGATTATATTATTGGCCGGGCGCTTATGCTCGGTAATTTTTTCTTTTTTCCTTTTTTTAAATCATTTCTTCATTGGATAAATTGCCACCTTAACAAAGATGTTCACCAAAATGTAAAAACTATCCATTTTGACAATTGTTTTAACATTTTCTTAAAAAAAATAGTTTTTTATTCCTATTATTAGTTGAATATTAGAAATTTTCATAAAAAATGTTAAAAATTGGGGTAATTTAGATAGGACTTATGTAATAAAATACCCAATAAATTACAAAATGAGGGTAACTTTTGCATTAAAAAAAGCAAGGAAATTCAGTAAATACGTGTCCTTTAGTAGAATATTATTTTCAAAAAAATCCCCCAATTTACAAATATTGCGAATATTCATATTATTAAATAGGTAATGATAGTACATAAAAAGGGGAGAGATTTTGGATTGAATAAGTGGAAGAAAGTGCCTTTTAAAGTAATGACAACTGCAATGCTTAGTTTGATGATGTTATCCAGTGTAGTATCAGCTGAAGCTCAAGACGAAAGTTCAAATGAAACCGTCAGCTTAAAAGATATTCACCAGAGTTTATTTGCTGACCAGCAACAAGAATCCGAAGATGTTAGTAATGATCCAATGGATTACCAAAACGTCCGTAAAAACAATAGTCAACTATTCTCGCCAGACCAAGACGTCCGTGTGATTGTTGAGCTTAATACTCCAGTTGATGATACTAGTACTTCATTTGAAAAGGTCCAAGATCAAGTAATCGATAAACTACCAAAAGGTCAGTCCAAAGAAGTTCGCCATCGATTCCATGAAGGTTTTAATGGTTTCTCTATGGAAGCAAAATTCAAAGACTTAAAAGACATTCAAAAAATTGATGGTGTCAAACGTATCCATATCGCTCGCACTTACACGGCTACAGGTGATGAAAGCAAAAGCTTAGTGCAAGCGCAGAGAGTATGGCAATCCATGGGTTACGAAGGTGAAGGAATGCTAGTGGCTGTTGTTGACTCTGGTGTCGACTATAAGCACACGGATATGACCTTAACTGACAAAGGGATGGCTCAAGAGAAGTTAACTTCTTCAGCAATTGGTGCTAAACTTGCTTCAACCGAAGCAAATGATATTTGGTATTCTGACAAAGTTCCAACTGGTTATGACTGGGCCGATAATGATAACGATGTTTTCCCTGCTACTAATCCACACGGCATGCACGTTTCAGGGATCATTTCCGCAAATGGTAATGAAGCATTAAACGGAGTAAAAGGAATCGCTCCAGGAGCACAGATTTTGGCTGAGAAAGTATTTTCTGATAAAGGCGGCGGTGCTAAAGAAGATGATATCATTGCTGGCATTCAGCACGCGGTAGAAATGGGCGCGGATGTTATTAACATGAGCTTAGGTTCTGATGCAGGTCCGGTAAGTGAAACGGAAGATCCGGTTCAAAAAGCAATCCGTCAAGCAACCGAGCAAGGTGTGTTAGTTGTGGTAGCAGGTGGAAATGCTTCCTATAGCACAAAGAACAATATCATGATGAGTTCATTATTGCCATATGCAGACAATCCAGATGTTGGAACAGTTGGTTCACCTGGTGTCAGCCCGTTTGCTTTGTCTGTTGCCTCTTATGAAAACAATAATATGCATATGAATTCACTACATTCATCTGATGGAACAGAACTTACTTATCAAGATCAGACTTACTCTGGATTTGTATTGGGAGACAAGCTCGATCCGAATAAAGAATACGAAGTGGTTTATGGAGTAGAAGGAAAAGACACAGACATCAAAAACATGAACTTAACTGGAAAGATCATGATTTGCCAGCCTAAGACCACATATGCAAATTGGTCTTATGTTCAAAACTCTGCTAAGGCTAAAGGGGCTGTGGCAACAATTTTCGTTCCACCGACTGTGATGAAAGATTATCCGCAAATCCAGTTATATTCGGGGTCTATTCCAGTTATTTCGACAAGCAAAGATGCTGGTCAAAATATGATTGCTAAACTTCAAGTAGGTCAAAAACTTACGGTAAAATTATCAAATGGAACATGGATCGATAATCCGCTTAAGAACACGGTTTCTTACTTCTCTTCATGGGGAACGCCAGAAAACCTTGATTTCAAGCCAGAAATCACGGGTGTAGGTGGACAAATCTATTCAACAATTCCAAATAATAAATACCAAGTTATGAGCGGAACATCTATGGCAACTCCTCAAGTAGCAGGAGGAGCGGCTTTATTAATGGAATCCATGAGAAACAAAGGCTTGGCAAAAAATGAAGAAACAGCATTGTTAGCTAAACTGGCATTAATGAATACTGCAAATATTATTGCAGACCCTAGAACTGATAACAAACTTCCGTATTCTCCACGCATGCAAGGTTCTGGCTTAATGGAGATAAAAAATGCGATTAACACGCCAGTATTACTGCGCAACAAACGTGCACCACTTGAGCAAGCAGGAAGTGTAGCACTACACGAAATCGGAGATACACATTTTAATATGAAGCTTGAAATGCAAGCATTAGAAGGTAAAGATGTTCCAGATTCAATGGAATACAAAGTGGTAGTAGATGTGTTAACGGACGAAAGAACACATGCGTCTTATGACTTGGGCGCGTTTGGTTTTGCTCCAAGAGAAAATGATTACAATACAACGAAGATGACGCGAATTGAAGGAGCAGACGTTCATGTGAATGGCGGAGATGCGATTACGATTAAGCGCGGCAAGCAAAAAGAATTAAGCATTGATGTACAGCTTCCAGAAACTATGAAGAAAAACACATTCGTAGAAGGATTCGTTCGCTTGGTACCAACATCAGGTAATAAGAGCGACAAAGTCGTTCCGTTATCAATGCCATACATGGGCTTCTACGGTAAATGGGATGAGCCCAAAAACATCGACCCTTCTCCAGAGAAAAACGATGCGTTCTTAGGTTATACCACTCTTTGGGATGATATCTCTGACTCACCATTAGCACTAGATCCAGTGACACATAAATATACTGCAGGCCGTGTTGGTGTTTCACCATATTCCATTAATGAGGGTGTCATTCCGTCTTTCACAGTGCTACGTAACTTATCAAGTCTTGAGGCATATATTGTTGACAAAGATGGAAACCAAGTGAAATACTTAGGAGACTTTAACGAATTTGGTGGGGCGATAAATCGAAAAAATATTATGAGCTCTAGTGGTTCGTACTACAGTTTTGATGTGCCTGCATATTATTGGAAAGCTGAAGACGAAAATGGAAATGATGTTCCTGACGGCGATTACAAATACGTGTTACGTTCAACGCTTGATTTTGCAGGTGCAAGACCGCAAACAACTGAAATTCCAGTCAAAGTGGATTCCCAAGCGCCACATGCGTCAAACATTAACGTGACTCCAACTGCAGATGGAAAATTCCAAATTTCGTTTGATGTAAAAGATAACGAAGGTGGAGTTGGATTTGCTCAAGCCGTTGTTTACTTAGATGGAAGCGGAGCTGGTAGTGTCTTAAAGCCAGGATCAACGAGCATGATCGTAAGGAAAGCTCCAAAAAGCATTGTCGTTATGGCAGAAGACGCTGCTTACAACGAAGGCTACACGGTATGGGGTGATTCTTCAAACATCAACCCAGGCACGTTGATTCAGTATCTGACTGTTCAAAACTACACGAAAGTGAACGAAAACAGTCCAGCTAAAGTAATAGCTTTCTCTGATAATAAACTTCAATGGAAATTCTATATTAAGGATGCAAACGGAAATGTTGTGTTTACAAAAGAATATCCGCGCGAAGATGAAGTCCGATTCACATGGGCGCCAGGTTCGGAAATACCAAATGGAACTTATACGCTTTATGCAGATGGACAGAATAAAGAAGGATTTAAAGTAACAAAAGTAGCGACACAAAAGATTATCGTTTCACATTAATACGTGAATGAAAAAGAAACCAAATCCCATTTGGTTTCTTTTTCTATAATTCAATTAATCTTTTAATGAAAGAAATTTCAGCTCTTTTTACTCACAAGCACCCATGTGTTGCCACATACAATCTGCACATGTTGAGTGTGTGGCGCAACTCATTTTAAAAGAAGGCAACTAACCCTTGTGGTTGTTGCCTATTCTTGTTCTTCGAAAGGATTAACAAAGTTGTAATGAATACGTAGATTACCTTCAATGCTACAGGTTATTTTATTCACCAAAGAGTGCAAGATTTGAGGAGTTAAATCATTTAGTAATGAAACGTCTTTAAGCTTTTTTCCTAAATCAATTGCATAGTTCTCACTTTCGCACTCTTCAAGCTTTTCTTGATACTCAATCTTGGCTGTTTCGAGTTCAGCTACTTCCTGGTCTATCTGCTTTCTATATTCAACCAGTTCTTCTCGAGATATAATTTGGTCAGCATATGATAACTTCCGTTACGAGCTAATCTAGAAAAGGATGACATATTAGTTTTATAATCTTGTAGGATTACTTCTACAAATATTTTTATCCATCAGGATTTGAATTTTAATATCAAGTTTATTAATCTTTGCAACATAATCTTAACCAGAATTAATCATCTGTCTAGATGCAAAGTGCCGAAAAAAAGTGAAGAAAACAAAAAATAACTCTAAAATCAACTTTTCTTGTATATTTTGGAGTTACTTGACGTTTATGTTCATAATAAGGATTTGCCTCTTTCCCTAATTCCTTATCTCCGAATTTGTCCATTTCCACGAATCACGTATTTTGTAGAAGTCAATGCAGGAAGTCCCATTGGCCCCCTTACATGTAGCTTTTGCGTACTGATGCCGATTTCTGCACCAAAGCCGAATTCAAAACCATCAGTAAAGCGAGTCGAAGCATTATGGTAGAGCGCCGCGGCATCTACGGACGTGAAAAACTTGTTCACACTTTCTTCCCTTTCTGTAATAATCGCTTCGGAATGCATGGATCCATAAGTATTGATGTGGTTAATAGCTTCTTCAACAGAGGAGACCATTTTGACTGCCAGCGTGAGAGACAAAAATTCAGTTCCCCAGTCTTCTTCTGAAGCAGGTACAATAGAAGAATCGATAGCCAGTGCCTTCTTATCTCCACGTAGCTCTACTCCTTTTTCCTTTAAGGAAGAAAAGAGCTCGGTACCAAATCGGTGCGCCCACTCCTCATGAAGTATAATTGTTTCAATTGCATTACATACAGATGGTCGCTGTGTTTTTGCATTTATAATAATATCAAATGCCATCTGTTTATCCGCTGTTTCATCAATGAAAATGTGACAATTTCCCGCACCTGTTTCCAATACAGGAACAGACGCTTCTCTCACTACAGTATCTATTAGCTGTTTGCCACCTCTTGGGATAAGAACATCCAAATACTCATTTAATGTAAACAGCTGCTTTGCACTATATCGTGACGTATCTTCAATGAGCTGTACGCTTTCTGGAGGCAAGCTCGTTTGTTTAAGAGCTCGGTGAATGACAGCTACGATGGCTTTGTTAGAATAAGTAGCGGAAGAACTGCCACGCAAGATCACTGCGTTTCCTGTTTTCAAGCAAATTGTAGCCGCATCCACAGTTACATTCGGTCGCGCTTCGTAAATCATCCCCACAACACCTAGTGGCACACGCATTTCTTGAATAGATAATCCATTCGGTCTTTCCCATGTGGTTACACATTCTCCAACAGGATCACGCAAATCAATTAGCTGCCGGATACCCTCTGTCATATCAATAATGCGCTGTTCATTCAGCGTAAGGCGGTCAAGTATAGAAGCAGACATTCCTTTTGCTTTACCTACTTCAATATCTCTTTTGTTCTCCTCCAAAATATAGGGTGTTTCTATTATCAATTGATCCGCAATCGCAGCAAGTGCCTTGTTTTTTTGAACTGTGGATTTGAGAACAAGTTCTCCAGCTATCTTTTTCGCTTTTTGTCCCTTTTCTAATACTTCATTCATCTTCATTTCCTCCTTTTAAAGATTCAAAATATAAAAACTTGAGGCATGTTTAACTTTGACAACTTGGAACGATCATCCAAGACTCTTCTACATAGATATTAGGTGAATCAATCAAATTTAGGACGGAGGATTCCGCCCTCTTCACTTGAACGGATCCTCTCTATTCTTAAAATGAAACCCAATTATCCCTATGAATGACTTCATAGCTATGTCTTACGCCTTGAGCCTGAATGACGTGACTCTGCATCCCTTTTATATCCTGTAGTTCCTCTGCACTATATCTACACTGACCTTTCCCTATCAAGAGTCCTTGTTGTGTGATGACCTCCACAACTTCGCCCGCTCGAAAGAACCCAGACACATTAGTAACACCAGCAGGAAGAAGACTTTTTCCATGATGAATGATGGCAGAGGCTGCCCCAGCATCTACTTCAATTTGTCCACTAACAAGCGAATGTAGCGCGATCCATTGCTTGTTCATCTTAATCACTTTTTGAGGAACATTACCGATATACGTTCCATCACCTTTACCTTTCAAAACATCTAAAAACTTCTCCTGTCCACGTCCTGTTCCGATAAATACACTCACTCCAAGAGATAGTGCCGTCTTTGCAGCATCGATTTTTGATCTCATACCGCCAGTCCCAAGTTTTGAGCCCGCATCTTCAGCAAGAGAAGCAATTTCTTCCGTAACCTCAGGGAGGAAATAATACTTTTTCGCGTCCGCATTTTTCTGAGGGTTTTGGTCATATAAACCGTTCACATCCGTAAAAATCATGAGCATATCCGCCGAAACAAGCCCACTCACTAAAGCTGACAGCATATCATTATCACCAAAAGTCAGCTCCTCTAAAGAAATTGAATCATTTTCATTGATTATTGGAAGAGAGGAACGATTTAGTAGCTCTCCTAAAGTGGCATATGCATTACTGTATTGATCTTTTCTAGAAAAATCCATTCTCGTCAGCAAAAGCTGCGCGGTAACGATACCATATTTACGGAATTCCTCCGTATACGCCTGCATTAACAGACTTTGTCCTACAGCCGCGGCAGCCTGCTTCCCTTTAATTGTTACAGGTCGACTCGGATACCCAAGAGCAGAAAAACCTGCAGCAATTGCCCCAGATGTAACCAGCAACACTTCATGTCCTTCCTGTTTCAATCGCGCCAAAGCAGCAACATGATCAGAAAGCTGTTCCTCAGAGATACCTCCATGATTAACTGCCAAGGAACTGCTTCCAATTTTCACGACAATTCGCTGTTTTTTCACTTTTGTCCCTCCTATTCTAAATGTGAATTTTTTTGTAAATTAAACTTCTAACATGTTATTTAGCAATAAAGAGCAAAATAAAAATGACCGCTTCGCCCTTAATAAAAAGGACGAAACGGTCATTGTTCCGCGGTACCACCTTTATTGATATAAATATATATATCCGCTTGACACCTATAACGAAGGTATACGCCTAAACTTTCGTTTAAGACTCAGGGATAGGTTCGATACTTTCTATACGAGGAATCTTTCAGCCGGTGAATTCCACTCTCTTTCGCAAGAAGTTATATGTACTAGTTCCCTTCGACGATTTTCAATTTGATTTTTATACATTATGCAATATAGTGCGTTTTTATGTCAAGAGGCATTTTTTTAAATTAAATTAATTTTCTAAATAAAACTGATTTCTATATTTTTTTATATTGCAAAAAACAATATACTCTCTTAAAATGTTTTTTTATATTGCATGGGATATTATTAATTTTTTCAGAATAATAATTTCAATCCGATATAATTTATTTTAGAAGGAGCAAAATTGAGTAAATATGGATAAACAAATTGGATTCATTGGATGCGGAAATATGGGGATAGCTATGATTGGTGGGATGATAACCAAAAATATAGTGACTTCGGATAAAATAATTTGTTCAGATTTAAACAGTACAAATTTAAAAAATGCTAGTAAAAAATATGGTATAACTACAACTACTGACAACAATGAGGTAGCTAAAAATGCTGACATTTTAATTTTATCTATCAAACCAGACCTATACTCATCAGTAATTAACGAAATAAACGAACAGATAAAAAACGATGTTATAGTCGTAACTATCGCTGCAGGAAAAAGCATTAAAAGTACTGAGGAAGCTTTTGATAAAAAGTTAAAGGTTGTAAGAGTAATGCCTAATACACCTGCTCTTGTTGGAGAAGGAATGTCTGCGTTATGTCCTAATGAAATGGTTACAGAAAAAGATTTAGAGGATATACTGAACATTTTTAATAGTTTTGGCCAAACAGAGATAGTAAACGAAAAATTAATGGATGTTGTAACATCTGTAAGTGGTTCTTCGCCAGCATATGTATATATGTTTATAGAAGCCATGGCAGATGCTGCTGTATTAGATGGTATGCCAAGAAATCAAGCATATAAATTCGCAGCTCAAGCTGTATTAGGCTCTGCAAAAATGGTACTGGAAACAGGAATACATCCAGGTGCATTGAAAGACATGGTTTGTTCTCCAGGTGGAACGACAATAGAAGCTGTAGCAATATTAGAGGAAAAAGGCTTAAGAACAGCTATCATTTCAGCTATAAAGCGTTGTACGCAAAAGTCTGTTGAACTATCCAGTCCCATAAAACATATGTAAAACAAAAAAAGGCGATTTTTTGTTGAGTTTTGAACGAACACCAACATCTATTGTGTTGTCAATTACAGTCGACACATGTAGAGTGTGTTACACAACTCGTTATAAAACTAAATAATATAAAATAAAAGGCAGCGGAAATTAATCCGTTGCCTTTTTCTTCTTTTAAGAGATTTGCCCAAACTTAAGTGTTTTAGGGTCAGTTTTTTAGATTTTCAGATTCAAAAATTTTTACTCCTTCTATCCTTTCAAAATTCATCCTTCTAGCTCCAAAAAGTTTAATCTTCATAAATAAAAAAAAAGTATTTAGGGGATATTTACCACTATGGACTATTTTTCGAGTTACATAGGAGGTTTATATGATACTTAGTAATGAACAATTAAAAGAAAGAGGACGTGAGTTTGCTTTAACTCAGGAAATTTTTGTGAACAATTTTTTAATTGTTCGTTATTGGCCAGGATTTCGAAAAGATATGGCTAATCTACATACGTTTGCAGAAAAACTGAGTAACAATAAAGTGCATTGTAGGCAACCAGCGGAAGACTGGCTCCTAGATCACATTAATTTTATAGAGACTCAAGCTCAAGAAGTGTTAAGTAAGCTACCACGGGAAACTCTACATAAACTACCAAAATTAAATTCTACTGGGATGCCAAGAATATATGCACTTTGCAATGATTACATAGAGCATGTGGGTGGTCGATATGAGGTCAACTCATTTGAAGGGTATATAAAAGCCTATCAAGAGGTATCTGTTCTAAAAGATCTAGAATGCTGGGCTTTGCCAAGTGCTATGCGAGTTACTTTAATACGCCGTTTGTCTGGAACGATGGTTGAAGTACAACGTCGTCACGAAATATGTGATTCTATTACTTCAATTCTTGAAAAAATAACAAAGTTATCAGACGATAAAATTCGAAATTTATTGGATAGAGAAGCACGTGAAAAACCGTTTGGACCAATTGAGATTGTACATTTAGTGAGACATTTGAGCGAATTGGAACCAAATATGCATATCGTTCATGACTGGCTTGCAGCTCACATAGAGAATAGTGAATCTAGCCTTGAGCAGATAGTTTCGTTTGAGAACCAATTACAAGCGGACTTGCAAGTAAGTTGTGGGAATCTAGTTCAAAGCTTACATAAGTTAGAGCGACAGCCATGGAGATTAACATTTACAAAAATTTCACATCTAGAACAATTTTTACTCTCTGATCCATCAACTATCGATTATAAAAGTTTAGATTTAGACAGTCGAGACATAATTCGTGGACGTGTTGCAGAGATTGCAAACCAGTTAAAAGTACCAGAAATGTTAGTAGCTGAGACAGCACTACATCTGGCCAAATCGAAAATAGTAGAGCCAGATCAATCAAATGTAATGCCGAGAAAGGCTTATATTGATTATTATTTATTTGATGCCCAAGGAAACATAGAAATACGTAAAGCACTTTTGAAGAAAGCTAGACCACGTATACTTCCACAAATATCTTTACGAAAACAACCATTGTATTTGTATTTATCAACTGTAGCTTTATTGTTTATAGGAATATTGTTTCTCTCTGGTGGATGGATAACAGCTGGGGCATTCTTTCGACCTTTATCGTGGATAGCGATAATAGTAGCTCTTATATTACCTGTTAGTGAGTGGGCTATAACGATTGCCCATAAATTAATTTGTCGATATAGTCGCACTACAAAACTTTTAAGGTTTGATTATTCAGAAGAACTTCCGGAAGATGCGAGTACAATGGTCGTTATTCCAGTTATATGGTCAAGCACCAAAGATGTAGATGAAGTAGTGGATCAACTTTTAGTTCATTATCTTGCAAATCGTCAAAAAAATATTTATTTCGGTATTTTAGGTGATTTTACGGATGCGTTGACTGAATCAAAAGCTGAAGATCATGAACTATTGACATATGTTACTTCAAGGATCGATGCATTGTGTAAGGAATATGGGGAAGATAAATTTTTCTTATTTCACAGATCCCGCCTTTACAATCCAACAGACAATCTTTATATGGGATGGGAGAGGAAACGTGGAAAAATAGTAGAGTTTGTTGAGTTATTGTCTGGTAGTGATAATTCTAGTTTTACAACAATTCATGGAGATAAAGATATATTAAGGAAGATTCGATATGTATTTACAATAGACCAAGATACCCAATTACCAATTGGTGTTGTTGGCCGAATGGCTGGTACCATTCATTACCCGTATAATCGACCTCGATTAAATGCAGATGAAACACGCGTAATTGAAGGTTTCGGATTATTACAACCACGAGTAGGCGTGAGTTTTGACTCAACACAAAAGTCTCGCTTTACTTCTTTATGGGCAGGGGAGCCAGGAATTGACCCGTATTCTTTTGCCGTATCAAACGTATACCAAGATTTGTTTGGTCATGCAATTTTTGTGGGTAAAGGTATTTTTGATGTAGAATCATTTCAAAAAACCTTGGTAAATCGAATACCGGATAACCATGTACTTAGTCATGATCTACTAGAGGGTGGGTTTCTTCGAGCAGGACTAACTTCTGATATTGAAGTTGTTGAGTCGTATCCGAGTTCCTTTTATTCATTCCAACGTCGAGAGCATAGATGGATCCGAGGAGATTGGCAACTTATCAAATGGTTAGGAAATAATTGTGTAGATCGTAATGGTGAGAATAAACGAGTTGATTTATGTGGATTAACACGATGGCAAATTATTGATAATTTGCGCCGCAGTCTACTTGCACCAGCTCTTTTACTAATAGCCTTACTAGGATTTAGTGTATTACCGGGTAAAGCTTGGGTTTGGGAAACAATCGTACTTTTAACTGTTTTTCTTCCCTTTCTTTTTTCACTTTTACAAGGTGCGATTGGGAGAGGAAGCATTCGTGCAATAAAGATTAATTTTATGCAGAATCTGGTTAAATTTGTAACATTGCCGTTTACATCGGTTCTTGTAGTAGATGCTACTTTACGAACTCTTTACCGGCTATACATTAGCCGACGTAATTTGCTAGAGTGGGTTACGTTTGCTAAGACTAGTAACAATCCTGCTTCAAAAAGAGTCTTTATGTACGAGTCTATTGGATATGCAGTAATTATATTGTTTGGTATATTGGTATGGTTTTCCAAAGGTACTTTAAATCACATATTTGGTACTGTGGAACTAATTATGTGGTTTTTAGCAAGGCCAATCATACAGCAATTTAATCGACCGTTAAAAGTTGAAAGTAGAGTTTGGTTGGATAAAGCACGTGATGAATTAAAGGAATTAGCATTTCAAATTTGGTCGTTCTATGAAAAATATGTTACGTCAGAAGAATCTTGGTTACCACCTGATAATGTACAGTATCTATCGAATGAAACCGTTGCCCATCGAACATCGCCAACAAATATTGGACTATATTTAACTTGTGTTGTAGCTGCTCGTGATTTAGATTTTATTGATACATCTAAAATGCTTGATCGAATCGAATTATCAATGAAAACCATTTCTAATATGGAAAAATGGAATGGACATCTACTCAACTGGTATGATACATGCTCTGCAAAGCCGCTTTCTCCTCGATATGTTTCCACTGTCGATTCAGGAAACTTTATTGCTTATATGATGGTAGTAAGACAGGCTCTAATAGAATGGAAAAAGAGAGAAGAAGAATTTCAATCTCGTATTGAAAATATTATTATTGAAATTAATCAACTCATTGAACTGACAGATTTCAGATCCCTATATAACAATGATGAACGCTTGTTTAGCCTTGGTTATCACGTTGACTCAAATCATAAAGATACGATTCTATACGATTTACTTGCTTCAGAAGCTAGGCAAGCAAGTTTCGTAGGAATTGCACTTGGCCAGATTCCCGTTTCTCACTGGTTTACACTTGCTCGTACTATGACAATTATTAATAAGAAAAAGACACTTTTGTCATGGTCGGGAACAATGTTTGAGTACATGATGCCAAGCTTGATTATGCGGACATTTAAAAATACCATTTGGGAATCAACTTATCGAGGAGCTATTTATCGTCAACGTCAATATGCAGATAAATATCAACTCCCGTTTGGTATATCAGAAAGCGGATATTACGCGTTTGATTATCAATTAAATTATCAATATCGTGCATTCGGTGTTCCAGGGCTTGGACTTGAACGAGGTTTAGAGCGAAATCTGGTGTTAGCACCTTATGCAACCATTATGGCTATTCCATATGCAGGTGATGATGCTCTTTTGGCCCTTCAAAAATTTAAAGAATATGGTGCAAAAGGTGAATATGGATTTTATGAAGCTGTTGATTTTACAAAAGCTAGAATGCCTAAGGGGCAAGATTATAAAGTAATACAAAGCTTTATGGCACACCATCAAGGTATGAGCATGTTAACCCTTGTCAATTTATTGACTGATGATATTATGGTAAACCGATTCCACCATGATCCACGAGTTTGTGCAGCGGACTTGCTACTCCAAGAAAGAGTGCCAGTAAAAGCAGCATTAATTGAAAAACCAATAGGAATTGATGCAAAAGCTCCTGAATTTGATGGTAATTTGGATGACACTGAACGTACCTTTACAGGGCCAAGCTCCATTCCAGAGGTTAATGTTTTGTCAAATGGACAATTAACTAGTGTAAACGCGAACGATGGAACAGGCATGATTTTATGGAATGGGTTAGCTGTCACAAGATGGAAAGAAGATCCTGTATCAGGAACTTCTGGGCCAATTATTTTTATTCATGATGTCAACTCTGAAGAAACTTGGAGTACATCAGGTTTCCCGTATGAGACAACGATGGATATGAAAACACAATTTCGTTTTGACAAAACTACTTATGAAGGAACGAAAGAAGGGATATCTTATAAACTTGATTTGACGATATCTTCTGAGATTGACGCAGAAATACGACGACTTCAAGTAGTTAACAATAGTAGTGAAAAACGTACATTAGAAGTAACATCTTTCTTAGAGTTAGCGCTGGCAAGTCAGTCTGCAGATAGTGCACACCCAGCATTTAGTAAGCTTTTTATTGAAACTAGCTTCGATAAAAATGCACAATGTTTGCTAGCTAAGCGTCGTCCACGAGAGGATGAGGAAGATGAAATTTGGGCAGTTCACTCAATTTTTGTAGATAGACGTGAGAAAGGCGATTACGAATTTGAAACAGATCGGGCAGAATTTATAGGACGTGGTAATACGCTTGAAACACCAAAAGGTATATACTCACATCTAAAAGGTTCAACAGGTTCCGTTGTTGACCCGGCGTTTTCAATGAGGCGTTCATTACAATTGGGAACTAATGAGACCGCTACTATTTATTTTGTTACTGGTGTTACAAAAAGTCGTGAACAAGCGGTTGAAATTATACAGCGCTTTAGTGATTCTAAACAAGTTGATCGAGCATTCCATTTGGCTTGGGTACGATCACAAATTGATCTTAGACATATGCATTTAACACCTAAGCAAGCTACTGATGCAAATGTGTTGGCGGGAAGACTTCTATTTAACCCACCGTTAACAAAAATTCGTAGTGAGGCAATTTCACACAATACATTGGGACAATCTTCTTTATGGCCTCTTGGTATTAGTGGGGACACGCCAATTATCTTAGTTTCCATCAAAAAAGAGTCTGATTTGCCCTTTGTTACTCTTTTAGCTTGTCAGCATCAATATTTAGTGAAGATGGGGTTAGCTATTGATTTAGTGGTGTTAGATGAGACAATTGGCAATTATCAGGATCAGTTCATGAGGACTTTAAATGAAAATCTTATTTCTCGTGGAATCTATCACATGAATCGAATTGTTGTATTGAAGTCAACCCAGTTGTCAGAGGATGAAAGAAATTTACTCTTAGCTGTTGCCCGAGTAGTATTGAAAGCCGGAGGGCCAAGTTTACGTGCACAATTACGTCTATTAGAAAAAGATTTACATCCAATACGGAAAATCAAGGCTTCAAAACAAATACACCACGAGAAGCAAGCGATTAGTATCCCTATTGGTGAATTTTTTAATGGTAGGGGCAGTTTTATCGATGATGGCCATGCGTATCAAATGATTGTAAAAAACGGAGAGCATTTACCTAGACCATGGAGTAATGTAATCTCTAATCCAAGATTTGGATGCTTATTAACTGAATTAGGTACTGGATATAGTTGGTGGCGAAATTCCCGTGAATGTAAACTTACGCCTTGGAATAATGATCCGGTCCTTGATCCTCCTGGTGAATGTCTTTATATAAGAGATCTTGGAACGAATCAAGTTTGGTCAGCTACTCAAAAACCTGCGGGTGGTGATCGAACATATAAGGTTATACATGGTAGGGGGTATAGTAGTTTCGAACAACTTGATGGAGATGTAGTTTCTACTATGGATACAACTGTTCCGTTAGATGATCCGTTGAAAATTATTAGACTTCGATTATTTAATAAAAGTGATGAATTAAAGAAGATAGCCATAACGTATTATGCTGAATGGGTTCTAGGGGTACTTAGAGAGGCTCAGGCACCATTCATTGTTACAGAATGGAATTTAGACAATAGTACACTACTTGCACAAAACAAGTACCAAGAAAAGTTTCGTGACGCGATTGGTTTTATACATATTGCGCTTCCAGAAACGATAGCGAAATCTCATCATACGTATTCTTGGACGAGTGACCGTACAGAATTTATTGGGCGGGGCAATACATTAGAGTGTCCAAAAGCATTATTAGAAGAAACACTTAACAAGAAAACTGGTGTGTTTTCAAATTCTTGTGGGGCCGTACAAACTGTTATCGAACTTCCAGCTAACGAAGAAGTGACGATTAGCATATTGCTTGGTTGTGCAGCTTCCAAACAAGAAGCGTGTTCACTAGTACAGCAATACGGAAGGCCTTCTGCGTATGAAGAAACATTTTCAAACGTTAAAAAGTACTGGGAGAGTACTCTTGGACAAGTGAAAGTTAAAACACCTGATCGAGCGATGGATATAATGATGAATGGGTGGCTTCTGTACCAAGCACTTAGTTGCCGATTATGGGCTCGCACTGCTTTTTATCAGGCAGGAGGCGCATTTGGTTATAGGGATCAATTGCAAGATTCACTAGCTTTTTTACATGTTGATTCAACAATATTAAAAAACCAAATACTCATAAACGCAGCGCATCAGTACCTTGAAGGTGATGTTCAACATTGGTGGCATGAAGAAACTCACAAAGGAATTCGAACGATGTTTTCTGACGATTTACTGTGGCTACCATATGCTGTTTCACGTTACATAGAACAGACAGAAGACCTCGAAATTCTCCAACAAGAGGTACCATTTTTGTATAGTGAAGTGCTAAAAGAAGGAGAATTGGAGCGCTATGAGGATACTGTTGTGTCTGATGAGAAGGGGTCAGTGCTAGAACATTGTCTACGTGCGATTAAACATTCTTTGAAGTTTGGTGAACATGGTATTCCATTAATGGGAATAGGTGACTGGAATGATGGAATGAGTCGGATTGGTGCTAAGGGACGTGGGGAAAGTGTTTGGCTAGGTTGGTTTTTATTAGATATTTTAAAGAGGTTTTTGAAATTTGAAGAGGGTATCCTTTCACAAGATATTGTAAAGCAATTTGAACATGAAGTAGCTCAATTGGAAATAAACATGAATAAAAATGCTTGGGATGGTACTTGGTTCCGTCGTGCATTTACTGACGCAGGAACATGGCTTGGCTCAATGGAGAATATAGAGTGCCGAATTGATGCTATCGCTCAGTCTTGGTCAGTTATTTCTAACGGGACACCAATCGATCGTCAGGAAAGAGCAATGCGCTCATTTGATCGTGAACTTGTAGATCGAGATTTGAATCTGGCACGTTTACTAACAAAAGCATTTGATAAAACATATCCAAGTCCGGGGTATATACAAGGCTACCCACCTGGAATTCGAGAAAATGGTGGGCAATATACTCATGGAGTTATTTGGGGAATTGTAGCTTGGGCAATCTTAGATCGTCGTGATAAGGCATTTAATCTGTTCTCTATTTTAAACCCAATCTCACATACAAAAAATATTCGTGATATTAAAACATATGGAAATGAACCATATGTAATGTCGGCCGATGTCTACACAGCAAATCCACATGAAGGACGTGGAGGTTGGTCATGGTATACAGGTGCTTCTGGTTGGATGTACCAAGCAGGTCTAGAATATATTTTGGGAATCAAGTGTAGAGGAAACCGTTTATATATACAACCTTGTGTTCCTATAGAGTGGGACTCATTTAGTATTGATTACAGATATGGTGATTCGGTCTATTCAATTGAGGTTTTTTGTGGCAAAAACCAAGATGAATCAACATGGTTAGTTGATGGAAAAAAACAAGAAAATAGCGAGTACTTATTTCTCGAAAATGATGGGGAAAATCATCAAGTAGTAGTTTATGTAGGTATACAATATTCTATAGTAATATAATTGAATGTAAAAAAGGAGTGCATTTTTTAAAATGTACCCTATAGAATAGACACTTAAAAAAAGTCTACTCTATAGGGTACTTTTGTTTATAATTAAAAAAACGGGATCGGGGAAATATTAGA
>NZ_JBHVPN010000031.1:0-22711 GCF_042887255.1 Gottfriedia sp. NPDC057948 | reverse complement strand
ACTCTCCATAAAAGTTAAGTTTAAATCTTGTATTGCTCAAAAAACTAATAATTGACGTTTACTTCATGTTTTGTTTAGTTTTCAAAGTTCACTTTATCGCTTCAGAAGCGACTTTTAAATCATATCATTTAAAGCTTGTTTTAGTCAACAACTTTTTAAAATGTTTTTTGATTTTTATTTCGTTTGTTTTCCCTCGTTTGGGACAACATAGAATAATATATCAGCTATTTGAATTAATTACAATACTAAAATAAAAATACTACTATTCAGAATGTTTCATCTAATTGAGCTCTTTATTAACAATGGTGAGTGTATTCACCTAAATATAACTAATTAAAGGATGCTTCATTATGAAGCATCCTTTAATTCTTATGCTAACGTTGCACTCTTCTTTAATTTTTCAATAGGCTTTACTGCTTCTACTAATGCTTGATCTAACTCAGTAGTGTATTTTACTTTTTGTTCCTTATTCCACTCTAGCTTTATTGACATAAATTCAATTACTGCGTCCTTCCATTCATATACCCAATGAATATTAAAGAACAGTGCACCAGTACGACGTATAAAAAAGTCGACTGGTTTTACAACCATCTCAAAGTCTATTGCATATAAAAGCGGTACGAAGACATCTATAGGTAAATTATATTGATATGCCACCATTCTGTGCTGACTTGCTAACTGAAATAGCGTATCCACATTGGATCCATAAAACTTTGTAAAACGTTCAGCTTGATTTTCTGATAAATCATACTTGATTCCTTCTTTGGTTTTTTCAGAAATATATTTAGAGAATTGCGCTGCTCCACCTACATGTCCACCAGAGATTGGCATATGTTTTGTCTTACTTTTAATATAGTTAGAATTGTATCCTTCCTTTTTTAGTAATTCAGTTACATAGTCGATTACCGTTTCGGCCATTTTTCGATATCCTGTTAACTTTCCACCAGCAATTGTAATTAATCCAGAATTTGAAGTCCAAATTTCATCTTTGCGTGAAATTTCGGATGCATTTTTCCCTTCTTCATATATTAACGGACGTACTCCTGCCCAACTTGATTCTATATCCGGTTTCGAGATGTTTAATTTTGGAAACATATAGTTGATTGCATTAATAATATAATTACAATCTTCATTCGTCATTAGTGGTTTTGCAGCATCTTCATTATAAAATGTATCTGTTGTACCTACATATGTCTTTCCATCTCGAGGAATCGCAAATACCATACGTCCGTCTGGCGTATCAAAATAGATTGCTTGACCGAGTGGGAAGCGACTATGGTCAATAACTAAATGAACACCTTTGGATAGCTGTAATACTTTACCTCTCTTTGAATTATCCATTTCACGCAGCGAATCCACCCATGGTCCCGCTGCATTTACAATTTTTTTACCGTATACTTCATACACTTCACCGTCTAATAAATCAACGACAATTACACCGCAAACTTTACCATCTTTATATAAGAAACCATCTACTTTTGCATAGTTCACTGCTTTCGCCCCATGAGCGATCGCTTCTTTCATTACCTCAATTGTTAGACGAGCATCATCTGTGCGGTACTCTACATAGTATCCTCCGCCTTTTAACCCTTCTTGTTTTACAAGTGGCTCTTTTTTGATCGTTTGTTCACGATTAAACATTTTTCTCCGTTCACTTCTTTTAACACCAGCTAGGAAATCATAAATTCTTAATCCTATTGATGTACTAAATGCACCAAATGTGCCACCTTTATGGAAAGGTAATAACATCCATTCTGGAGTTGTTACATGTGGACCATTTTCGTAAACAATTGCACGTTCTTTCCCAACTTCTGCTACCATTTTTACTTCTAATTGTTTCAAGTATCGTAATCCACCATGTACAAGCTTAGTTGAACGACTAGATGTACCTGCTGCAAAGTCTTGCATTTCAATTACGATTGTTGATAATCCACGTGTAGTAGCGTCTAATGCAATACCTGCTCCAGTAATACCTCCACCGATTACGATTACATCTAATTCTCTTTTATTTACTGTTTTTAAGACATCTTTTCGTAGTACACCTGAAAATTTCATTGCTTTTCCTCCTTAAATACGAAAAAAAGAGACCACAAACATTACTATAGAATTTCTTCTATAGCATGTTGCGGTCTCTCTAAATCTCCTACCGAAATATTAACTTGTTTCTATTTTAACACTATACTATATTATTTAAAAGCTTTTGTTGCTTCGATTGCTTTTTTCCAACCACTGTATAGTTCTTCTCTTTTTTCATCTTGCATTTCTGGTTTAAATCTCTTATCCATATTCCATTGTTTGGAGATTATTTCTTGATTTTCCCAATAACCAACAGCTAAACCTGCTAAATAAGCTGCACCTAAAGCTGTTGTTTCATTTACTTCAGGACGTTCAACTGGGACATCTAATAGATCACTTTGAAATTGCATTAAGAAATTATTCTTAACTGCTCCCCCATCCACACGTAAAGTTTTTAGTTCAATACCTGAATCAGCTTCCATTGCACATAAAACATCTTTTGTTTGATAAGCTAATGCTTCAAGTGTTGCACGAATAAAATGTTCCTTCGTTGTTCCTCGAGTTAATCCAAAAACTGCTCCGCGTACTTCACTATCCCAGTATGGGGTACCTAGGCCAACAAATGCAGGTACGATATAAACTCCATCTGTAGATTCCACCCTAGTGGCATATTCTTCACTATTACTAGCATCTTTAAACATGCGCATACCATCACGTAACCATTGAATAGCAGAACCTGCTACAAAAATACTTCCTTCTAAAGCATATTCAACTTTTCCATTTAGTCCCCATGCAATTGTTGTTAATAAGCCATGATTAGATTTTACCGCTTTTTCACCAGTATTCATTAACATAAAACAACCTGTACCATAAGTATTTTTCGCCATTCCTTCACCAAAGCAAGCTTGACCAAATAACGCAGCTTGTTGGTCACCTGCTATCCCTGCAATTGGTACTTTTTGACCAAAGAAATGGTAATCAACAGTATGACCATATACTTCAGAAGAAGATCGTACTTCTGGAAGCATGCTTTTTGGTACCGTTAGCATTTCAAGTAGTTCATCATCCCATCTTAATTCATGAATGTTATACATTAATGTACGTGATGCATTTGAATAATCCGTAACATGTACACTACCGCCAGATAATTTCCAAACAAGCCAAGTATCAATTGTTCCAAATAATAATTCACCACGGTCTGCTTTCTCTCTTGCACCTTCAACATTATCTAGAATCCACTTAACTTTTGTTCCAGAGAAATAGGCATCAATTAAAAGACCTGTTTTTTCATGTACAACCTCTCCATGGCCTTTCTCTTTTAAATCGTCACATATCTCACTCGTTTGACGTGATTGCCAAACGATCGCATTATAGATTGGTCTTCCAGTTTCTTTGTCCCACACAACCGTTGTTTCACGCTGATTTGTAATACCTATACCTGCAATTTGCTCAGGTTTTACATCTGCTTCACTTAAACAAGTAGCAATGACAGCTAAAATTGATCCCCAAATTTCTTGCGCATTATGCTCAACCCATCCTGGCTTTGGAAAATGCTGTGTAAATTCTTTTTGTGCAACATGAACTATTTTTCCATCTTTATTAAATAGAATTGCACGAGAACTTGTTGTACCTTGATCTAAAGAAAGAATGTATTTATTCATAATCGTCCCATCTCCTCATTAAGCTACTACTTTTCTATTATTTGCATGACTTTGACTCTTTTTACTTGTCAAATAAGAAACTATTAAAATACCAACTGTTACAATTCCTACATAAATAATTGCAGAGTTATGCTTACCTTCAAAAATAATCTGATAGAATATTCCTGCAAGTGATCCTCCTAATACTGGTCCAACAACTGGAATCCATGCATATTTCCAATTCGAACCACCCTTACCGGGAATAGGTAATAAAAAGTGTGCAATACGAGGTCCTAAATCACGAGCTGGATTAATTGCATAACCAGTCGTTCCACCTAATGATAAACCAATGCTAACAATTAAGAACCCTACGATAAAAGGGTTTAAACCATCTGCAAATTTATTTGAACCAATTGCTAAAATACCAAACACTAAGATGAATGTTCCGATCAATTCACTTAAAAGATTTGCAAATATATTAGGTATAGCTGGACCTGTTGCAAATACACCTAATTTTGTTCCTGGATCTTCTGTTTCTTTCCAATGCGGTAAGTAATGTAAATAGACAATTGTTGCTCCGATCATTGCACCAATCATTTGTGCTGAAATGTATTCGGGTACTTGACTCCATGGAAAATTGCCTTTAAAAGCTAATCCTAATGTTACTGCTGGATTTAAATGCGCTCCACTAATACTACCTACTGCATAAACAGATATTGCAACTGCTAAACCCCATCCTAGAGTTATTACAATCCAACCTGAATCCTTAGCAAATGATTTTTTTAAACTTACACCTGCACAAACTCCTCCACCTAAAACAATTAGCAAAGCAGTTCCAATTAATTCCCCTAAAAATGCTGACATAATTTCACTCCATCCACATTCTGTTTAAAATTAAGTTTTTTCGTGATCGAAAATAAATTGAATGGCCATTCTTTTTAAAAATAACTCCGTTAATATAAGCTGTTGATTTAATAAAAAGAAGTATTGAGACGATAAGTATGATATTAGTGCATATCAACTATTAACAGAGCCTAAAAACAAAAAGACCCACAATCAATCAGTTTCTATTAACAAATAGAAACTATTAATTGTGGATCTCTTCATTTCTCCGTCACGTTTATTAACTTGTCTTTTATGCTAACCTCAATTGAAAGCGGTGTCAACAGAATTTTTCACATTTTTGCCATTATTTTAGAAATTTTTTCCACAAATCTTTATCCGAGGTTGTAATTGCTGTAGCACCAGCATTCAAAGCTGCTTCCACATCTTCAACAGTTCTAATAAATCCGCCAGCTAAAATAGGTATACCAGTTCTTTCTTTTACCTCTGCAATAACATTCGTTAGTGCTCCTGGTAACACTTCAATGTAATCAGGCTTTGTTTTTTCTAATAACACTAAACTTTTTTCCATTGCTCCAGAATCAATCAAAAAGATTCGTTGGATGGCAATAACCCCTTTTTGCTTAGCCTTTAAAATAACATTGGATTTTGTAGAAAGTAATCCATCTGGCTTGTATTCTTGACAAAGAAATTCCGCTGCATGCCCATCACTTTGTAAACCATGTATAAGGTCGACATGTAAAAATACTTTCTTTCCATGTTGCTTAGCAAGAGAAACTACACTTTTCAATTGACCGATATGAATATCAAGAATAACAATATTTTTATACGAAGTAGTTAATAATTTTTCTAAATCCTTTATTTTTCTAACTGCTGGTAGAATTTTTTGTTCATGAAAATCCATCAATATTACCCCTATAGAATTTTTTACTTTTATAGTACACAATTAAAAAAAAAAGAAAAAGCCTGTACAATGAAAGAATTTTCTTTGTACAGACTCTTTTTTAATTTAGGTTCTACTCTCTGAAATACGCTAGGAATAATACGAATACTACAAACAACACATACATTACAGGATGAATTTTTTTCGTTTTTCCAGCTGCAATCATTGAAATCGGATAGAAAATGAAACCAACTGCGAT
The DNA here is from genome assembly GCF_042887255.1 of Gottfriedia sp. NPDC057948. Taxonomy (NCBI): domain Bacteria; kingdom Bacillati; phylum Bacillota; class Bacilli; order Caryophanales; family Bacillaceae; genus Gottfriedia; species Gottfriedia sp. NPDC057948. The sequence goes on along the minus strand of NZ_JBHVPN010000031.1, from coordinate 17,070 downwards.
ACCAGTTGCAATACTATAAGTTAAAGGCATTGCAATAATTGTAAAGAATGCTGGAACAGCAATTTCGAACTTTTTCCAATCAATTTGACCAATTGATGAAACCATTAAAACTCCGACTACGATTAAAGCAGGTGAAGTTACCGCTGCAGTTACTACTCCTAAAAGTGGAGCGAAGAATAATGCTAATAAGAATAGAATACCTGTTACTACTGCTGAGAATCCAGTACGTCCACCAGCAGCTACACCAGCAGTTGACTCAATATAAGAAGTAGTAGTACTTGTACCTAAAGTTGAACCAACTACAACAGCAGTTGCATCAACCATTAATGCTTTACCAGCTCTTTCAAGTTTGTTTTCTTTTAATAATCCAGCTTGGTTAGCTACAGCTACTAATGTTCCAGTTGCATCAAAGAAATCTACAATAAAGAAAGTTAATACTACAGCAAACATTTTACCTGAAGAGAAAACATCTGGAATATGTTTAATTGCTTGACCGAATGTTGGAGCAATACTTGGTACTGGACCAACAACTGAAGATGGTAAGTCGATAATTCCAAAAATCATACCTGCGATTGCAGTAATGATCATACCTAAAAATACACCGGCTTTTATTTTTCTAGCCATTAACACTACAGTAATAACTAAACCGAAAATCGTTAATAAAACAGCAGGTTCATTTAATTTACCAAGTGATACGAATGTCGCAGGGTTACTTACGATAATACCTGAGTTTTTTAAACCTACAAATGTAATAAAGAATCCAATACCGCTACCAATTGCTAATTTTAATTCAATTGGAATTGCATTTATAATTTGTTCACGAAGACCAGTTAATGAAAGAATGATAAAAATGATACCTGATACAAATACGCCAGCTAATGCTGTTTGCCATGGAATACCCATTCCAAGAACTACGTTAAAAGCAAAGAATGCATTTAATCCCATACCTGGTGCTAAAGCAATTGGATATTTCGCATAAATCCCCATTAAAATCGATCCATATGCTGCAGCTAAAGATGTAGCTACAAAGATTGCCTCTTTATTCATTCTTAAAGCTTCTGGGAAATCCTTTATATCTGATAATGATAAAATCGATGGATTTACAAATAAAATATAAGCCATTGCTAAGAATGTAGTTAAACCAGCAATTGTTTCTTGACGATATGATGTGCCTAACTTGTTGAACTCAAAATAATTACTGATACGTTCTTTCATGTGATCCTCCTATGTTTTAGTCTTAAAAGTCGGTCTCTATTGTTTAAAATAGAAAAGGCACTTTTACACAATGGTAAAAGCGCCTATCACGAGCAGTTTCATTCCGAACTTATTAACCCAAGAATAGTAGAATAATAGCAAAATAGTAGGTTAATAACTTTCAGAAATCATTACTTCGTAGTCCGCCATTTTACGGTGGCGGGTAGAGACGCTAGTCCATATTTACTAGCCTATACGACATGTTATGACAAATAATTTATTTAATTTACCTCTTTATATTACAATCAGTTTTGATACGTGTCAACAAAAAAACGAACGTTTTTTATAAAATATTCGTTTTCGTTCGTTTTTACCATATTTTAGTTGTTCAATTATACTTGATCATTTGGAAAAATACATTTTAGTTAAATAAAACGTTCAATTAACAGTTAATTCTAATAACTATTGTACTATAAACTGTTCAATAAATGACAAATTACAACAAAAAAAATCTACAATCATTTACTAAAGTAGAGATTTAGCTATATTTACTATTTTTAATACATATTTTGTTTTCTTTTCGTCTTTTAATAAAAAATATAATAACGATGCAATTACAAAACTATTAATTATTACCATTATCTTTAGTAAATTTATATTTTAAATAATTGAATTACTCTCCTACTTCCTAATAATCCCCAATACACTACAAATATAAGTATAATACTTGATAAAAAAATGTTTTACTGACCAGGGGATACGAATTCACATTTAAAAAAGTTTATGCAATTTCAGACCCTCCCAAGTTAAAATATCGATTATAAACCAAAATTATCGCAGAATACACTCACATGTCCGGCTATTTGTTACAAACTGGGGTCAAATCACAATAAAAAAAGCCATGAACCCAATAAGGGTTTATGGCTTTTTTTATTATTCCCACTCAATCGTTGCAGGTGGCTTACTAGTTATATCATAAACTATACGGTTTACATGTTTAACTTCATTTACAATACGAGTTGAGATTTTTTGTAGTACATCCCAATCAATACGTGCCCAGTCAGCAGTCATTCCATCGATAGATGTTACTGCACGAATACCTACAGTGTAATCATACGTACGTTCGTCACCCATTACACCAACACTACGGATGTCAGGTAATACTGTGAAATATTGCCAAATTTCTTTATCTAAACCAGCTAAAGCAATTTCTTCACGTAAAATTGCATCTGATTCACGAACGATTTCAAGTTTTTGATCAGTAATTTCACCTAATACACGAATTCCTAGACCTGGGCCTGGGAATGGTTGTCTCCAAACGATTGCATCTGGAATTCCTAGTTCAGTTCCAACTGCACGTACTTCGTCTTTAAATAATGTATTTAAAGGCTCGATTAACGTGAATTGCATGTCTTCTGGTAATCCACCTACATTATGATGTGATTTGATTGTTTGAGCTGTAGCCGTACCGCTCTCGATAATATCTGTATAAAGAGTTCCTTGAGCTAAGAAATCCATACCTTCTAATTTAGCTGCTTCATCATCAAACACATAGATGAATTCATTACCGATAATTTTACGTTTTTCTTCTGGATCAGAAACGCCAGCAAGTTTACTTAAAAAGCGCTCTCTAGCATCTACTTTAATTACGTTCATGTTGAAGCCTTCACTAAACGTCTTCATAACGCCTTCAGCTTCATCTTTACGTAATAAACCATGGTCAACAAAGATACATGTTAATTGATCTCCAATTGCTCTGTGAATTAATACTGCAACTACTGAAGAATCAACACCACCACTAAGTGCACAAAGTACCTTTTTGTCGCCAACAGTATTACGAATATGTTCAAGTTGAACTTCAATGTAGTTTTTCATTGACCAGTTTGATTCACATTCGCAAATATTGAATACGAAATTCTTTAAAAGATCATTTCCATATTCAGAGTGACGAACTTCTGGATGGAATTGTACACCATACATTTTTTTAGCTTCGTTACTCATTGCTGCGATTGGGCAAGAAGCACTAGTTGCATCTACAACGAATCCCTCTGGTTGTTGGATTACTTTATCACCGTGACTCATCCAAACTACGTGGTCTGATGGTAGGTCTTTTAATAAAGCAGACGGATTTTGAATATTTAATTCAGCTTTACCGTATTCACGTTGGTCAGCTCTAGCTACCGTTCCACCAAAATGTTGCGTCATTAACTGCATTCCGTAACAAATACCTAAGATTGGAATTTCTAAATCAAAAATTGCTTCATCACAGAAAAAGGCATTTTCACCATATACGCTATTTGGTCCGCCAGAGAAAACGATCCCTTTAGCGCCCATTTGCTTAATTTCCTCTGCAGTGATTGTATGAGGACGTAATTCACTATAAACGCCAAACTCACGGATACGGCGTGCTATAAGTTGGTTATATTGACTTCCAAAATCTAGTACTACAATTGTGTCATGTTGTTGCAAAACGGTCACCCCATCTATATATATTGAATTAACGTATCAGTTAAACTGATACTATTTTTCCCAAAAAAAATAAAAAAAGCCGACTTTCTCCTCTTTTTACATACGAAAAATACGCATAAGAAGGCAGAAAATCAGACTTAAATTAAACAAAGTCAGACTGCCTTCATAGTCAGGGCATGTTACGGCGCCCCGGTAGAGACTCTCGACCCGTATTGTCGAGGATATATGAAGAATAATGACGAATATTGTATTATTGTCTCATTCTAACAATGTATATTTTTTCGGTCAAGGTATTTCAATACATAAAAAAAATAAATTTTTGTGGAAACGTTACAACTTGTCATGAATAAGATTATAGTGTATCTTTTAACTAACGAACGGTAGGTAGTTTACCGGAACAAAATTTTTTATTTAGTCTGCTATAAAGGGGAGATTTTTTATGAGTTGGATTTACTTAGTTATAGCGGGAGTTTCCGAAATTGCTTGGGCATTTGGACTAAAATACTCAGAAGGTTTTACAAATTTGTTACCAACAATTTTAACGATAGCTGGAATCTTGTTCAGCTTTTATTTATTTTCAAAAGCAATAAGAGATATTCCAATAGGTACTGCCTACGCAGTTTTTACAGGAATCGGTGCCGCTGGGACAGTTATTATAGGAATGTTATTTTTAAATGAATCAGCATCTATATTAAAAGTTATTCTGGTAATTACATTATTATCTGGAATTATTGGCTTAAAATTAACTTCAGGTGATAAAAAAGCAGAAAAGGGAGATGCAGCTTAAAATGGCTTGGTTATTTTTATTTATTGCAGGTTTGGGTGAAGTTGGCTTTGTCATTTTTATGAAGCTATCTAATAATTTTAAAAAACTTAACTACTCCATTTTGTGTATTCTATCTGGATGGACTAGTTTTTACTTATTATCAAAGGCCTTAAAGGTTATACCCGTTGGAACAGGTTATACAATCTGGACTGGTATAGGTGCCGCTGGTTCTGTTTTAATTGGCATGTTGTTCTTTAATGAATCACGTGAATGGAAGAGACTATTATTTATCACATTAGTAATTGGATCTGTTATTGGTTTAAAAATCATCTCTCCTCATTAAAAAAATCCCTATTTGAAACAGAAATAGGGGTTTTTTCTTTAGGAATTACGTGATCTTGTCTTTTAAAACAGCTTGCTCCAAGTGTTTTTTCCAACAATTCCATCGACAACTAGTCCATTACTAGCTTGAAATTTTTTAACTGCATTTTCAGTAACCGGTCCAAAAATTCCATCTGCCGTTATTTTAAGTTTTTGTTGAACTTTTTTAACAGATTCTCCTCTTGATCCTTCTTTTAAAATACCAGGGTATGGGACTGAGTCTGTTTGGGTTTTCGGGGGATTTAAGATCGCATCAACTTGTTCTTTAAACTCGTTAAATCGATCGGTGTTGTCTATGAAGGTTTTTGGACATGGCTTATGTGTTATGTCATAATGTCTAACAATGTCATTTGCATTTAATTTAAACATCTTACACAATTCAGCAATTACTCTAATCGTACGTGTTAATGTATATTCTGAAATCGTACCATCCTTTTCGACACACATTTCAACACCGATTGAAAGCTTATTTGCGTTCGGAGCGAGTTCATCCACCCCTCTATATACACCACCATTACTATTTCTTTCATAATGATCATTTGCATGATAAGCTACTTCATCAAGCGGAATAATACAGATTGCCTCTTTCGAATCAACAAAAATATGAGCAGATGCATATGTTTTATTTTTTATCGCTATACCGTTAAAATACCTTTGGTGACTCTGAGCACTTGCCCCTGGATTTGCTGTCCAATGCAGCACAATTTTTCTAACTTCTTTCAATTTTATTGACGGCCTCGTATACTTGTTCATCGAAATAAAATCATTTCTCCAATATGCCAAAATTAGCACTCCTTTTCAATATTGGCATGTCCAAAAAAACCTCTTTCGAATACTTGGACATGTATACTAATACAGTATTCTGAAAGATAAAATTCGTTACATATAAAAAAGAGAGTATTAGATACTCTCCAGGAAGTTCCTTTCATCTAAACCTAATTACTTTTTTAGCGGTTTAACATAAATTGCTTGTGATGAATTAAAAGATATACATCCATCCAAATCCTTCTCTTTTAACAATCCCAAATTAATTGCAGACTTGATTTTATCTCCATCTGGTTTTCTTACTATTTGTATTAAATCAGTCAAGTTTAGTTCTTCTAATTTATAAATTGTCTTCTCCTCATTAAATTTCTCTTTTTTTCTTATGATTCGTTCAAGTTTTAAATTATTAATAATTAGTTCACCTTTTTCATTCATTCCAACTTGATGATCAAAGTATCCATGAAAAATCTTTTGTAATTCTTCTAACTGATTTTCAATATCTTTCTTTTTTTGACTCAAATCATAGTACTCGTTCAACATCGGTTCCGTAATTTTGAAATTATTTTTCCTCCCCATTTCATAACACCACTTTTCATAAGAAGATAATTAATCTTATTGTGAAATTAGACGAGTTATGACTTGAAATACATTTGAAATAAAAGTACATTAACTAGTGGAAGACTAAAAATAGAGTGAAATATTGCTATATAAGAAAACAAAAATTTTATGTTATTTATATATATCAAATGAAAAAGAAAGGAATCTTGATTATGTTGAAAAGCAACAATCATGATAGCGAAATGAAAAATGTTTATTGAGCCAATGCTATTACAAAATGCTGATAAACCTTTTGACTCTGATCAACATTATTTTGAATTGAAATCAAATGGTGTTCGAATGATGCTTGAAAGGCAAAATGGAAAGAATAAACTTTTTAATCGAAATGGTACCGAGATTACGGAGAGAATCCCTGAACTCGAAAATATCGACTTAGATGATTGTTACTTAGACGGTGTTTTAGTTTGTTATAATGACGGCAGAGAGGATTTTGAAGCGGCAACCAATCGGATAAGTTTTATTCAAGAATACAAAATAATACAAGGAAGCAAACAATTCCCATTAACATATATCGTTTTTGATATTTTACGCCTTAAAAATAAGAACTTAATGAAAGAACCTTTATCTTATCGAAAAAAAATCCTTTCAGAAACTATAGTTGATCAAGAATCAATTAAAAACAGTTTTTATATCGAGTCGGAAGGTCAGATGTTTTTTGAGCAAATTAAAACTCTTGGACTTGAAGGTATAGTAGCTAAATCAAAAGATTCTACTTATATACCAGCACATCGATCACTAAATTGGTTAAAAATTATTAACTGGAGATATAGTAATTACTATATAACAGGCTATAAAAAACAAGGAATGGGATTATTAATCTCGGAATTAAAAAATGGTGAGCATGTAAATGTAGGAATAGTAGAGTTCGGAATGAATACCGGCCAAAAAACAGCTTTCTTTAGTCTAACTAAGCATATAAAAACTGGAGAAGACAAAAATTATATTTATGTAGAACCGTTAGTTCGATGTGTGATAAAAAATAGAGGTCAATTAAATAGCGGAGAATTAATTGAACCAATATTCCATGACTTTATCGTTTAAAAAATAACTTTTTTAGAGTAATGATCTCCCCCCCTTTAATGTAGAAAGTATTAGTGCTTTTTACTTACTTGAAGGGGTTTTTTTTATGTTCTATTTAAATATAAGCCATATTATGATTAACCAAAATGGTATAGAAAATAAAAGACCAAAAAGGCATCCTCTATATAAACCAAAATTCATCTAAATCATCCTTAAAAAGTTATTTGATATAATTGTAAATATGCTTCTTTATAGTTTTTCTGCTTTTATCAAATTTACTATACATATTTAAACGATATCTAGTCAATAAAGCCTAAGTCTTATTTAATTCAATTTCTTTAATCTAATACCAGTTAGTTATTCTCATTATCGACTACTCAAAAAGTAGATAATCGAAACATAAAAATAAAAACCCTATAAAAGTCCCAGGTTTTTTACTTTATTTCACTATATTTGCTAGCAATATTACTTTGAAATGAAGTCTAATATAAATACGGTCTCTTATAAAGAATAATTAAACGTACAGTCCAACTAGTAATACTTTCTATTCACTCAATTTTTTGTTCAACCTTTACAATAGTACTCTCTGCCACTGCCAAACGTTCTTTAATTTCTGCTATTTTTTCCTGTAATTCATTAATTTCGTCTATCCATATCCCCTCATTTCTTTATAGCTTGTCCTTCTCTTAATATATTCAGAAAATATTAAATTTGTTAATGGAAAATAGTATGAAAGAAATAATAATTTTTTATGTTAAAACGGAGTTGATTTCTTTGGTGAAAAAAAACAACAACCAATATTTTTAGATCTCGCAATTATATGCGAAAAAAAACCCTTGATTGCTCAAGGGTTTTTTTCTTTATTACATCATGCCGCCCATGCCACCCATACCCATATCAGGCATTGATGGAGCATTTTTCTCAGGGATGTCAGCTACTACTGCTTCAGTTGTTAAGAACATAGCAGAAACAGATGCTGCGTTTTGAAGTGCAGAACGTGTAACTTTAGTTGGGTCAACAATCCCTTCTTCGATCATGTTTACCCATTGTCCGTTAGCTGCATTGAAACCAACGCCAACTTCCGCACTTTTTAATTTCTCAATAATTACTGATCCTTCTAGACCAGCATTTGTAGCGATTTGACGAACTGGAGATTCAAGTGCACGTAATACGATGTTGATACCTGTTGATACGTCACCTTCTGCTTCGATTGCAGCTACTTTATTATATACGCTCATTAATGCAGTACCACCACCAGCTACAATACCTTCTTCAACTGCAGCACGTGTAGAGTTTAATGCATCTTCAATACGTAATTTACGCTCTTTTAATTCAGTTTCAGTTGCAGCACCAACTTTGATTACTGCTACACCACCAGCTAATTTAGCTAAACGTTCTTGTAATTTTTCGCGATCAAATTCAGAAGTAGTTTCTTCTAATTGAGCACGGATTACACCGATACGTCTTTGGATTGCTTCAGTTTCACCAGCACCCTCAACGATTGTAGTGTTTTCTTTAGTTACTACAACTTTTGAAGCACGACCTAATTGAGTGATGTTAGTTGTTTTAAGATCTAATCCTAATTCTTCTGTAATCACTTCACCGCCAGTTAAGATCGCGATATCTTCTAACATTGCTTTACGACGGTCACCGAAGCCAGGAGCTTTAACAGTAACTGCATTGAACGTACCACGTAATTTATTTACGATGATCGTTGCTTGTGCTTCACCTTCAACATCCTCAGCAATGATTAATAGTGGTTTACCTTGTTGAACAACTTGCTCAAGTACTGGTAAGATTTCTTGAATGTTTGTTACTTTTTTATCTGTGATTAAAATATATGGATTTTCTAATTCAGCAACCATTTTCTCTGAATTTGTAACCATGTAAGGAGAAGAGTATCCACGGTCAAATTGCATACCTTCTACTACTTCTAACTCAGTTGTGAAACCTTTTGATTCTTCAAGAGTAATAACTCCATCGTTACCAACGCGCTCCATTGCTTCAGCAATTAATTGTCCAACTTCTGGATCCGCTGAAGAAATTGCAGCAACTTGTGCGATTGACTCTTTACCTTCAATTGGTTTTGAGATTGTTTTTAATTCTTCGATTGCTACAGCAACTGCTTTTTCGATCCCTTTACGGATACCCATTGGGCTTGCACCAGCAGTTACGTTTTTAAGACCTTCACGAATCATAGCTTGAGCTAAAACTGTCGCAGTTGTTGTACCGTCCCCAGCAACATCATTTGTTTTGCTAGCAACTTCTGCAACTAATTTTGCACCCATATTTTCAAATGCATCTTCTAATTCGATCTCTTTTGCGATTGTAACACCATCATTTGTAATTAATGGAGAACCGAATTTTTTCTCAAGAACTACGTTACGTCCTTTTGGTCCTAAAGTTACTTTTACAGCATCAGCTAAAGCGTCTACACCACGTAACATTGCACGACGTGCTTCTTCACCAAATCTAATGTCCTTTGCCATGAAAATGACCTCCTTATAATATAAAAAATTTATTTTTTAATTTAAGTATTTTTATTTTATTAACCTATGATTGCAAGTATATCGTTTTCGCGAAGTACTAAGTATTCAGTGCCACCGTACTTAACTTCTGTTCCTGAATATTTAGAGAAGATAATGCGGTCACCTACAGATACTTCTAAAGCTACGCGCTCACCATTTTCAAGTACTCGGCCAGTACCTACTGCAACAACTTTGCCTTCTTGTGGCTTTTCTTGTGCACTACCTGGTAACACGATACCACTAGCAGTTTTTTCTTCAGACTCAACAAGCTCAATTACAACACGATCACCTAATGGCTTTAACATGTGTAATACCTCCTCAATAATCAAATCATTATTTTTTAGCACTCATGTATATTGAGTGCTAACACAATTATTAGTTTAAATAATATCAAAAAATTTTGCAAGCCCGAAGCAGGCACTTTTCTTGTCGAAATTTAATAAGTTTTTTTCTTTACAATCAAAAGTAAAATAAAAAGTGAAAATTTCTTTTAAGAAACAAAAGAAACGAGTAAAATAATGTACGTGTTGTTATAAACCTTTGGGTTCTGAAAAATATCAACACAAAGGAGCTATCGTATTGAAAACTAGAGATTTATGGATTTTATTAACGTATGTCGTTCTTCAATATTCAGCGGTATTTGGGGTGCCCTATTTATTAAATAGTAACTTATACGTTGGAGTGGATCAGAAAACAGCTTCTCTTGAAGCGGTGGCATTATGGGGTTGTATTAGTTTCATAAGTGGATTAATTATCATACTTATCTTATTACATAAGCCAATTTATGAAGGAATTAAAAACCTAAAAACTAATTATCGTACAATAATAAATTGGGTTATTTTAGGTTACTTCATAACAATGCTAACTCAAATTGTCTGTAATTTAATTTTAATTTATGTACTTGATTTACATAAAGGCTCAGAAAATACTCAAAATATCATAAACATCGCTAAGCTTAACCCGGCTTTTATTATCATCCCAAGTTTAGTTGCACCCATTTTAGAAGAGATTATTTTTCGTCGTATTATTTTTAAAAGGCTATATAATCGTTTACCATTTATTATTTCTGCTGGAATTAGTTCAGCGATCTTTTCGCTTATGCACGGTGACTTGCCCTTCTTTTTATCATACTTTTTAATCGGTTTTGTATTTTGTTATCTGTATAAACGAACAAACTCAATTATGGTACCAATCTTAACACATATGTTAATGAACTCTTTTGTTGTTTTTCAGCAGATCAATTTACATTAAAACCAAAACCCCCAAATTCTTTGGGGGTTTTTATTTTGATATGAATTTATTGTTGTAAAAAATATGCCAATGTTTGCAGTTCAACTGCTAAGTCTATATGATGAATGCGAATTTGTTCTGGTACACTAATTCGTGCAGGTGTGAAATTTAAGATTCCTCTAATATTTTTTCCATTTAATCGATCAGCTATTGATTGTGCTACAGGTGCAGGAACAGTTAAAATAACGATTTGAATATCTTCATTCATAACTTCCTCTAGATTATCTAGATTATAAACGGGTACTCCACCTATTTCAGTACCGATTTTATTTGGATCAATATCAAATGCCATCTCAATTTTTGTATTATTATTTTTTATAAAATTATAATGTAAGAATGCAGTTCCTAAATTACCAACACCAATTAATGCAACTTTCATAACTTCATGCTGGTTAAGCGCTTTCGAGAAAAAAGTTAATAAATAGTTTACGTTATAGCCATAACCTTTTTTACCAAGTGCTCCAAAATATGAAAAATCTCTTCTGATTGTAGCGGAATCTACCTTTACTGCTTCACTTAACTCTGCTGAAGAAACTCTTTGTTTACCTGATAAAGACAAATTCTTTATAAAACGGTAATATAAAGGTAGACGTTTAGCAGTAGCTTGTGGAATTTTAATTTGTTCCGAATCCATTTTTTAATCCCCCACTTACTGTAATTCTTTTTACTATGGTGTGTATTTTGACTTTATTTTAGTAATAAAGTACTTGTTCTAATGTAAAATATACACTATATTTAAGAATTTTGACAGTCTACAGTTACATACATAAAAAATTTTGCAATGAGGTGTTATCCATGATTCTTTTACAAGTAAATAATGTCTCAAAGTATTTTGGTAGTGACATTATACTTTCAAATATAAAATTAGAAGTTCAAACGAGTGATCGAGTTGCCATTGTTGGGCGTAATGGTGCGGGAAAATCTACATTATTGAAAATCATAGCAGGCGAAATATCCTATGATGGCCGTGAAATAAATAAACCTAAAGACGTTACTGTAGGCTACCTAGCCCAAAACTCTGGTTTACAAAGCGATAAAACGATTTGGGAAGAATATTATTCTGTATTTAATCATTTAGTAGAGATGCAGGACAATATGAGAAAATTAGAAGTTAAAATGACTAGGGAGGAGGTCTACTCTAATCAAGCCGTTTATGACAAGGTTATGAATGAATATGATCATCTTCAATATACTTTCAAAGAAAACGGTGGTTACCAGTTTGAAGCAGATATTCGTTCAATAATTAGTGGTTTAGGTTTTAGTAATGAAGATTACGAAAAAAAAATTTCTTCGTTAAGCGGTGGACAAAAGACGAGACTGGCATTAGGTAAGCTATTATTGACAAAGCCTGATTTGTTAATCCTGGATGAGCCTACGAACCATTTAGATATTGACACTCTAAGTTGGTTAGAGCGCTACTTACAGTCATACCCTGGTGCTGTATTAATCGTTTCCCACGATCGATATTTCCTTGATCAAGTTGTTAATATTGTTTATGAAATATCTAATCATAAGCATCAACGATTTGTTGGTAATTATAGTAAGTACCTTGATCTAAAAGCAGCTCAATATGAACAAGAGTTAAAACAGTTCGAAAAGCAACAAGATGAAATCTCTAAACTTGAAGATTTTGTGCAACGTAATATTGCGCGTGCTTCAACTACCAAAAGAGCTCAAAGTCGTAGGAAACAATTAGATCGTATGGTTCGATTAGACAGGCCACTTGGAGACGAATCTTCGGCTAATTTTTCATTTACAATTGAAAAACAAAGTGGTAATGATGTGTTGTCTGTACAAGATTTATTTATTGGCTATGATCGTATCCCAACAATTGATGAGCCGATGAGATTCGTACTGAATCGAGGCGATAGTGTTGCTTTAGTCGGTCCAAATGGTGTTGGTAAATCGACATTACTTAAAACGATTATAGGAGATTTAGAAAAATTACAGGGAACGATTGATTTTGGTGCAAACGTTTCGGTTGGATATTATGATCAAGAGCAAGCAAAACTAACTTCTAATAAAAGAGTATTAGACGAACTTTGGGATGATTATCCATTAAAGCCCGAACAAGAAATTCGAACAATATTAGGGAACTTTTTATTTTCTGGAGATGACGTGACAAAAATTGTTACCTCTTTAAGTGGTGGAGAAAAGGCAAGATTAGCTTTGGCTAAGCTTATGATGAAAAAAGCTAATTTCCTAATTCTTGATGAGCCTACTAACCATTTAGATTTAGATAGTAAAGAAGTGTTAGAAAATGCTTTATTAGATTACCCTGGAACGATTTTATTTGTTTCTCATGATCGTTACTTTATGAACAGATTATCCACAAAAACTTTTGAACTAGCAAAAGCAGGATTATCAATTTATTTGGGTGATTATGACTATTACCTATTTAAGAAAAACGAAGCATTTGAAAAAGAACAAGCAGAAAAAGAGGCTACATTAGCACAGGTTAAACTATCCTCTCAACCAATTTCTGATTATCAACAAGACAAAGAATTGAAGAAAAAACTCCGTCAAACTCAGCGTCGAATAGAGGAAATTGAAAGTAATATATCGCAATTTGAGCTTGATATAGAGACGATCGAACTAGAATTATGTAAGCCAGAAGTTTATGGTGATTTTCAATTAGTACAAGAATTAACAAATAAGAAAAATGAGATCGAAGCTAAGTTAATAGACCTAATGGAAGAATGGGAGAACTTACAAGATTAATGACTAAACGGATAAGCTTTTTGCTATCCGTTTTTCTTATCTACATATTTATCCACATATATTCAATTATCATTTAGCTTTTACACAGATTTATACACACTATCCACAGAAAAACAGTAAAGTTATACACAATTTTGTTCACATAGTTTAATAAGTTTTTAACAAATAAAAAGTACTTATCCACATTTTATTGAAAAATTGTGAATAAGTACTTCTTACATATTCTCTAAATCCAAACCTGGATTCCCGTTTAATGCCAAATTACCTAGTTTTCTTTGTTTTAAACGGATAAATGCAGCAGCACCAATCATCGCAGCATTATCTGTACAAAGTGATAGTGGTGGTATAACTAATTCTATATTACTCAAAGCATTCATCTCTTCTTGTAATGTAGCTCTCAACCCTTTATTAGCTGCCACTCCTCCGGCTAATAAAACTTGTTTTACATTATATTCTTTTGCAGCTTGAATTGTTTTAGAAACAATTACTTCAATTACACTTTCTTGGAAGCTTGCTGCGACATCCGCAGGTGATACTTCCTCGCCTCTTTGCTCAGCATTATGCATATAATTAATAACTGCTGACTTTAATCCACTAAAACTAAAATCATAGCTACCCTCTTCTAACCAAGCTCTAGGAAAAGGAATAGTTGCATTTCCTTCTTGTGCTAGACGATCAATGTGAGGACCACCTGGATAAGGTAATTTAAGTGTCCTAGCGACCTTATCATAAGCTTCTCCTGCTGCATCATCTCTTGTTTCACCTATTACCTCAAAAATGCCATCTTCCTTCATGTAGACAAGCTCCGTATGTCCACCAGAAACTACTAATGCTAATAGTGGATATTGCAGGGGCTGTACAAGTTGATTAGCATAAATATGACCCGCAATGTGGTGTACTCCTATAAGCGGTAATCCATGTGCAAATGCAATTGCTTTTGCCGCATTGACCCCAATTAGTAACGCTCCAACTAGTCCTGGACCTTCTGTAACTGCAACGGCAGCTAGATCTTCATATTCTACCTGTGCCTGCTTCATTGCTTCTTCGATTATTAAAGTTATTTGCTCAACATGTAATCGTGATGCAACTTCAGGTACAACTCCACCAAAACGTTTATGAATATCTATCTGAGTAGCTACTACATTACTTAAAATCTCATTTCCATTTTTAACAACTGCTGCTGAGGTTTCATCACAGCTTGTCTCTATAGCAAGAATTAAACAATTTTCATTTATCATTTCAAATTCACCCACATAACTAATGCATCCTCAAAATTATCTGTATAATAGCTTTTTCGAATACCACCATCTTGGAAGCCCAGTTTTCGATATAGACCCATTGCTACATGATTCGATACCCTAACTTCTAATGTTAATGTATCAGCTCCAAGATTTTTAGCAGTTTCCATTACCGCACGAAGTAACTTTTCGCCAAGACCTACTCCTCTATAATCTGGCAAAATAGCTATATTTGTAATATGTCCCTCGTCAATGACCACCCATAATCCACAATAACCAATTATTTTCTCATCAACTTCAGCCACTATATAATTGGCAAATTGATTTGAATATAATTCATTATAAAAAGCATCATATGTCCATGGTGTAGGGAATGCTTGTTTTTCAATTTCTACTATTTGATCTAAATCTTCTTCTTTCATTTTACGAAAAGCAACCGATGAGATCATAATATCCTCCTACTTTTCTTGGCTTGCTAGCCAATTAGCTTCTGCTTCTGATAATCTTAAATATTCTGGTGCAAAATTATGAACTGATTCTTCTTTTTCTTCTAAGCTACATGTAAACAGTTCACTTGGTCTCTGGTTATTCATACTTTCTTTTGCAAAGACAGCTTTATCTTTTAAATGCTCAATAATAAATTCTTTATGAATTGATACATCATTACCAATAAATAAGATTTGTTCATTATAAGATTTAAGCTTTTCAATCCAAATACTTCGGTCAATATTGCAGTCTTCTAATACCTCATTAGTGACCTGACCTCTAAAATCATAAAGACCTGTAAATAATAAGTTGCGTCTTGCATCAAATAATGGGCAAACTAATCCATTAAAATATCGCCCGTTAGCTGCCAATACCTTCAAACTTGATACTCCGATAATTGGAATATTTAAAGTGAAAGCTAATGATTTAGCCACAGTGACACCAATGCGTACGCCTGTATAAGAGCCTGGACCTTTTGCAACTACTATTTTAGATAGTTCCTGTGGTTTTATATTGCATTCTTCCATTAAAGTACTAATTGCTGGCATTAATCGTACAGAATGGTTTTTATTAATAAATGTTATCGTTTCTCCAATAACAGATTGATCTTTTATTAGACTAATCCCCATAACATTTGTAGATGTATCAATTGCTAAAACGGTCATTGTTTATTAACTCCTTACAAATAAATTCATACCTAGATCCACTTGGAATAAAAGTAATCATTCTACCATTTTCTTCATGAGTTATTATGATTTTTAAGAATTCATTTGGTAAGTAATCTGAAATTAAATGAGCCCATTCTACAACACAAACACCTTCACCCATAAAATACTCATCAAAGCCTAAATCTTCACTACTACCTTCTAAACGATAAACATCCATATGATATAGAGGAATTCTACCTTTATATTCTTTAATAATATTAAAAGTTGGGCTGTTAACCGTTCTTTTTACATCAAGACCTTTAGCAAATCCTTTTGTAAAAGTGGTCTTTCCAGCACCAAGGTCTCCTTCTAATAATATTACATCCTTTTGTTGCACTAGTTGTCCGAGAAAAAATGCAATTTCTTGGGTTTCTTCCTCAGTATTTGTATGTAAAACAATTTCCAATTACTTCACCACCAAAATTCTAACTCGTCTATTTCTAACTTTGCCATATTATATCATTTCAAAACATTAAGCGAATGTCAAACAGTAATATTCTTTTGAATAGTTTAAATAAATTATTGAAATTTATATTAGGTTGTTTTCGTTTCTTTTGTTACTTATCCCGCTTTTTGCAAGCCGTAAATCGTGCCTTCTAGTCGCATAGGCTCCTTGTGATCTCCCTAACATCCGACGTTTTCTAATTAAGGTTGAGTTGAGCAGTCTTTGCTTCTGAGGCTTCTGTTTTAAACAGTTATAATCGTTAAAAGTAATATTCTTTCTATATTACTCATTTCAAAAATAATAAAAAAAACGAAACAATTTTTTGTTTCGTTTTAAGAATCGTATGTATGGCGGTCCCGACCGGGATCGAACCGGCGATCTCCTGCGTGACAGGCAGGCATGTTAACCGCTACACCACGGGACCATTTTGGTTGCGGGGACA
>NZ_JBHVPN010000030.1:0-23612 GCF_042887255.1 Gottfriedia sp. NPDC057948 | reverse complement strand
GAAATTAAAGAAGATGACCCCTGTACAATACAGAAATCATCTCCTTAAAACAGCATAGACTCTTTTTCAATGTCCTTTACAAAGGGTACATTTTAGAGAATGCTGTACTTTTTATTACTTAGCTTATTCAGCTACGTATGGTAATAAAGCCATTTGACGAGAGCGTTTGATTGCAATCGTTAATTTACGTTGGTATTTCGCAGAAGTACCAGTTACACGACGAGGTAAAATTTTACCACGCTCAGAAACGAAACGTTTTAATAACTCAGTATCTTTGAAGTCGATTGTAGTGATGCCGTTTGAAGTAAAGTAACAAACTTTACGACGTTTAGCACGTCCACCTTTGCGTCCACCCATTGCCATTGTTATTTCCCTCCTCTACTTAAAATTAGTTTTTTAGTAATGTTAACCGTTCAACATTACACTGTTTTTATTATTAGAAAGGAAGATCGTCATCAGTAATATCAATCGTTTTGCTTGTCCCACCAAATGGATCATCATTAAAGCTAGGCTTTTGAGATGGTGCTTCGAAAGGATTTCCAGCGTTAAAACCTTGATTTTGTTGGTTCATACCGACTGAACCACCTTGGTTACCTGATGCATTTCTTGGTTCTAAGAATTGAACAGAGTCGGCTACAACTTCAGTTACATATACTCTCTTACCATCTTGACCATCAAAACTTCTAGTTTGAATACGACCCTCAACGCCAGCTAAGCTTCCTTTTTTCAAGAAATTTGCTACGTTTTCAGCAGGCTTTCTCCAGATAACGCAGTTAATAAAATCCGCTTCTCTTTCACCTTGCTGATTTGAGTAGGCACGATTCACCGCTAGAGTAAATGTTGCTACGGCAACCCCACTTGGTGTATAACGTAAGTCCGGATCCTTTGTTAAGCGACCTACAAGTACAACACGATTGATCATCTGATTCCTACCTCCCTAAAGCATTTAAAAAATATTATTTTTCTTCTTCACGGATAACGATATGGCGGATGATATCTTCGCTGATTTTCGCTAAACGATCGAATTCTTGTACTGCTTCTGGCTTAGCAGAAACGTTTACAAGCATGTAGTGTCCATCACGGAAATCGTTAATTTCATAAGCTAAACGACGTTTACCCCACTCTTTAACGTTTGTGATTTCAGCACCTTGTTCAGTTAAAACGCCGTTGAAACGCTCAACTAATGCTTTTTGTGCTTCGTCTTCCATGTTTGGACGAACGATGTACATGATTTCGTATTTATTCATCACAATGTCACCTCCTTTTGGTCTAACGGCCCACTTAAGGGCAAGGAGCAATTTAATTAATCACTCACGAGTTAAAATTATAGCATAGTTTTTTTAAGATAGCAAATCAATAATTCAGTTGCTATTTCATTAAACATTAAATCGGAAATGCATTACATCTCCATCTTGTACGATGTACTCTTTACCTTCAAGACGTACTTTACCTGCTTCTTTTGATGCTGTCATGTTACCATAAGTCGCTAAATCTTCAAAAGAAACTGTTTCTGCGCGAATAAAGCCACGTTCGAAGTCACTATGAATTACGCCAGCACATTGTGGAGCTTTCATGCCTTTTTTAAATGTCCAAGCTCTTACTTCTTGTACACCTGCAGTGAAATAAGTTGCCAATCCTAATAAAGAATAAGCTGCACGAATTAATTGATCTAAACCCGATTCTTCAATTCCAAGTTCTTGAAGGAATGTACGTTTCTCTTCATCATCTAACTCCGCAATTTCTTCTTCAATTTTTGCACTAATTACAATAACTTGAGAACCTTCTTTAGCTGCAAATTCTCTTACTTTTTCAACGTATTCGTTTGATGAAGCATCTGCGATTTCATCTTCGCCAACATTAGTGATGTAAAGCATTGGCTTAGTCGTTAATAAGTGTAATCCTTTTACTATTTTCATTTGCTCTTCCGTAAACTCTACTGAACGAGCTGGCTTGTCATTTTCAAATGCGTCTCTTAATTTTACTAAAATTTCATGTTCATAAGATGCATCTTTATCTTTTTGTTTCGCTAATTTAGCTACACGATCAATACGTTTTTCAACTGATTCTAAGTCTGCAAGAATTAGTTCTAAGTTAATTGTTTCAATATCTGCAATTGGATCTACTTTTCCAGATACGTGAGTAATATTATCATCTACAAAACAACGTACTACTTGGCAAATTGCGTCCACTTCACGAATATGAGATAAAAACTTATTTCCTAACCCTTCACCTTTACTTGCACCTTTCACGATCCCTGCGATATCAGTAAATTCAAAAGTTGTTGGAACAGTTTTTTTAGGTTGAACTAATTCAGTTAATTTTACTAAACGGTAATCTGGTACTTCTACCACACCTACGTTTGGATCAATTGTACAAAACGGATAGTTTGCTGATTCAGCACCCGCTTGTGTAATTGCATTAAATAATGTCGACTTTCCTACGTTTGGTAATCCTACGATTCCTGCTGTTAATGGCATATTTTCCACTCCTATACGAACTTAGTTAATCTTTCACAATTATATTGATTTCAAAAAAAAATAACAAGAAAATCTGAATATTAATTCTAAACATACGAAAGGTATCTAATATGAGCGATCCTTCAAATTGCTCTACTAGATACCCATTGATTTAAAAATCGTCCTACTCTTCAGATCGAACTAAAACCTTTTTTAATTTTCGTGTGAACTCTCTGCGAGGTATTAAAACGCTATGCTCACATCCCTCACATTTTAATCGAATGTCCATACCCATTCGAATAATTTTCCATCTGTTCACTCCACAAGGATGAGGTTTTTTCATTTCTACTATATCATTTAGGCTAAATTCTTTTTCTTCCATGTAAAAACTTCACTTCCTTAAAATAGTAGCATATAAACTATACATTCGCATTTTCATTTTTAGTTTCTGGTTGTTTATATAATACCATCTTTGGATACGAAATTTCTATGTTATTTCTTTCAAGTACTTCCTTAATTTCTTTTCGAATTGCTCTAGAGATTTTAAACTGTGTCATCGCTCTAACTTCTGAAGAGATTCGTAATGTTACTTCAGATGGTCCTAAGTTTTGTATCCCAAGAAACTCTGGAGGTTTTACCATTTCTTCATATCTAGCTGGCATAGTTTCTAAATGCTCTTCAATTACATTTTGCGCATGTTCAATATCGCCCTCATATGAAATACTAACATCGACCATTGCCACAGCATTATGTAATGAAAAATTGGTTACTTCAGTAATCATTCCATTTTGGATAATATGAAGCTCACCAGTTCCGCTTCTAATTTTAGTTGTTTTTAAACCAATTGATAGTACTGTTCCTTCGAAAGTTTGGACTCTAATGTAGTCACCAACTGAAAATTGATCTTCGAACAAAATAAAAAATCCAGAAATAATATCTTTTACTAAACTTTGTGCACCAAAACCAATTGCTACGCCACCAATCCCTGCTCCAACTAAAAGTCCTTTTATTTCCACACCAAATATCGGGAGAATCGTCAAAACAGCAATAAAGAATATTACATATGCAAGTACATTTTCCATCAATTTAATAAGTGTTACTGATCTTCTTTCTGATACTTGTAACGGTCCTCTAGCATTAACCTTTAAGAGATTACGGATTAACTTTCTTCCGAGTTTTACAGCCAATACTGAAACGATAATAATTAGCGCTATTTTTATTGATGAATTTAAAACTGTGTCCCATTGTTCCGGAGTTAGCATGCTTTTCTTTATTACTTTTTCAGCATTTTCTATTTTATCTGCTGCATTATTCATACTGTCTTTTTCCCCCTATCTATTTTCAAGTGACTTCAAACGTAATACTAAACGAATTATCATTTTAAAACTACAAATATGAACAAATGTAATAATAGTTTAATTTAATAACGAAGATCGCTTGATGAAAGTATAAATTATTTAAATTTTGCATAAACTAATACTACTCTCTTAAATGAAAAGTAGGCGATATTATGCAATTTTCAGCAAATCCTTTGCGTAACCTATTCAAGGATGATTATTCTGTATTTCTAGATGACGAAAACGCTATTAACAGATTTGCAGATCGTTTATGTAAGTCGCTTCCAAGTGTACACACTAAAGAAATTGTTTTTGTATGTATCGGAACTGACCGTTCTACGGGAGACTCTTTAGGTCCTTTAGTTGGAACCATGTTAGGAGAATTAAACTTAAGTAGGTTTCATTATTATGGTACTCTTGATGAGCCAATTCATGCGTTAAATCTTTCAGAACAACTTGAAAGAATTAAAGGCAAGTATAACAACCCTTTTATCATTGCTGTAGATGCCTGTTTAGGCAGAGTAAAAAGCATTGGTAGCGTGCGCTTATCCAATGGTCCGTTAAAACCTGGGGCTGCAATGAAAAAAGAATTACCTTTAGTAGGCGAGATTAACTTAACCGGTGTTGTAAATGTTAGTGGCTTTATGGAATTTTATGTTCTACAAAATACTAGATTAAGCCTTGTAATGAAAATGGCTAAGTTTATTGCGAATTCAATTAAAGAAACTGAAAGAAAATTTACGTGCCAATTAGATTTTTAACATACTAGTTTCCTAACTTTCAATTATAAAAAAGGTTAGATAAAAACAAAAAGGGAGTATTAACTGCATTGGAAGCCAACACATTTAATATTCCCTATGAGTCACTCATTTTATAATTGAAAGGATTCTCTCCAAATCCTCTTTGTTAAAGAATTGGATTTCTATTTTCCCTTTATCTTTAGCCGATTTAATTTTAACTGACGTTCCGAATTTTTCTTGTAAAAGATCCTCATATTCACTAAAAAATATGTTTTTAGTTGGATTTTTCTTTGATGTTTCACGTGAAACATTTTCATTTAGATCATTGACTAACGTTTCAACCTCACGAACGCTTAAGTTTTTTTCAATTACTTTTAGTGCGGTACCCTCAATTAATCCTTTTCGTTTTAGTCCTAAAAGTGCTCTTCCATGTCCCATTGAGAGCTTGCCTTCTTCGACCATTTTTTGAACAGAATTAGGTAAAGTTAAAATTCTTAAATAGTTAGCAATATGTGGACGACTTTTCCCAAGTTTCTTTGCCAGTTGTTCTTGTGTTAAGTGTAATTGTTCAATTAAAGTTTGATATGCTTCAGCTTCTTCAAGAGGATTTAAATCATCTCGCTGTAAATTTTCTAATACAGCTAACTCCATCATTTGCTCTTCAGTCAGATCTCTTACAATAACCGGAACTGTATTTAAACCCGCATTTTTTGCAGCGCGATATCGTCTTTCTCCAGCAACGATTTGGAAACCTTTTATGCTTTTTCTAGCAATGATTGGTTGAAGAATCCCATGTTCAATCACTGATTGAGTTAATTCTAACATTGCAGTCTCATCAAACACTTTGCGAGGTTGGTATGGATTAGGTCTAAGTTCTTTAAGATCAATTTCCTGGACTAACTCTTCTTGTTGATTAATATCTTGAAAAAATGCTCCAATACCTTTTCCTAAACCTTTAGCCATTATCAATCACTTCCTTTGCTAGATCGAGATATACTTCTGCACCTCTTGACTTTGGATCATATGTAATGATCGGTTTACCATGACTTGGTGCTTCACTTAAGCGTACATTTCTTGGAATAATTGATTTATAGACGCGATCTTGAAAATATTTTTTTACTTCTTCTATAACTTGGAGCCCTAAATTTGTACGAGCATCTAGCATTGTTAACAATACGCCTTCAATTGCTAAATTTTTATTTAAATGTTTTTGTACTAAACGTACGGTACTTAATAGCTGACTTAAACCTTCAAGTGCGTAATACTCACACTGAACTGGAATTATAATTGAATCAGAAGCAGTTAGTGAGTTTAAAGTTAATAAACCTAATGATGGAGGACAATCTATTAAAATATAATCATAGTTACCTTTTACTGTATCTAAAGCACGCTTTAATCGTACTTCTCTAGAAATAGTAGGTACTAATTCAATTTCAGCTCCAGCAAGTTGAATTGTTGCTGGAATAATATCAAAATTTGGAATAGCAGTGTTTAAAATGACATTTTTCGCCTCAACATCATCAACTAATACATTGTAAACACACTGATTGACATCAGCTTTTTCAATTCCAATACCACTAGTTGCATTACCTTGAGGATCTATATCGACTAGTAATACTTTTTTTCCTAAATGAGCTAAACAAGCACTTAAATTAACCGATGTTGTAGTCTTACCAACACCACCTTTTTGATTAGCTATAGAGATTACTTTAACCACTATGTAATCTACTCCTTCCACAACAAACAATTCTTATTATCTATTTTACCATGAATAGATTCATCGTTGTGCTTAGATTTAAAAATGAAAAAAAAATTCACCACTGAAAAGAGGTGAATTTAATGTTTATTTTTTTGGTATTTTAATTGTTATCTGGTAATAGTCATCATTTTCTTCTTCTTGACTATCAATATTCATACCTGTTTTAGTAACCATTTGTAAAGATTCGCGGATCGTATTCATCGCAATTCTAATGTCTTTACTTATGGCCTTAAATTTGCGTTTAGCCTTCGGTTTTTTCTCTGTAAGTAATGTAACTACTCGTTCTTCTGTTTGTTTAACATTCAACTGTTTTTCAATTATTTCGTGAAGAAGAGTAATTTGTAATTGAGGCAACTTTAATGGAATAAGTGCTCGTGCATGACGTTCCGTAATCGACTTATCCAATAATGCTTGTTGTATTTCCCCAGGAAGTTTCAACAATCTCAATTTATTTGCAACAGTCGATTGGCCTTTACCTAGTCGCTGAGCTAGTGCCTCTTGAGTTAAGTTATGTAAATCAATTAGTTTTTGGTAAGCTACGGCTTCTTCAAAAGGTGATAGTTCTTCACGTTGTAAATTTTCAATAAGAGCGACGGAGGCAGTCTCTGTATCGTTAAACGTTTTCACAATTGCAGGAATTGTATCCCAACCTAAAGATGAAACAGCTCTGAATCTTCTTTCCCCGGCAATTATTTCATAAAAGTTTGGTCTAATTTCCCTAACAACAATTGGTTGAATAATACCATGAGTTCGAATCGTTAGCGCTAGTTCTTTAATTTTTTCATCATCAAAGAATGTTCTAGGCTGATACTGATTCGGTACAATGTCCGATACTGGAATTTGGCGAATAACTTCATTACTCGAAACCGAATTTTGAACATCATCACTAATTTCTTTTTCTGATAAGCCAAATAACCTAGATAATGTGCTTTTCAATGTGATTCCCACCCTTTTAGAATTTCGTTCACAATAGAATAAACATAACAAATGTTTCACGTGAAACATTTGTTAGTTTATCATATTAAATCTCTAATGGTTCTTTACCAGGAGTACCCGGTTTACGAGGGTACTTAGTTGGCGTTTTACGTTTCTTTTCTACTATAACAATATTTCGATCACTGTCTTCGCTTGGGAGAGTGAAGTGATTAATTGATTTAACTTCTCCACCAAGTGTTTTTATAGCATAATTTGCTTTTTCCAACTCGTCTTGACCAGCAGCACCTTTAAGTGCAACAAAATGGCCATTTTGTCTAACAAGTGGTAAGCATAATTCAGTTAAAACAGACATTCTAGCAACTGCTCTAGCAGTTACAACATCGAAAGATTCTCTCATACCAGTTCTTTTAGCAAAAGTTTCTGCTCGATCATGAATAAATGATACATTCTCTAATTGTAATTCCTTCGCTAAATGGTTTAGAAATGTAATCCTTTTTTGAAGGGAGTCTACGATCGTTAATTTGATAGATGGGAAACATATTTTAATTGGGATAGAGGGGAAGCCCGCTCCTGCACCAATGTCACATAAAGTAATTTCATCAGCGAAGTCGAAATAAAAAGCAGCGCTAATTGAATCATAAAAATGCTTTAAATATACTTCGTCTTCTTCTGTAATAGCAGTTAAATTCATTTTATTATTCCACTCAACTAATGTGTGGAAATATATGTCAAATTGTTTTAATTGAAAATCAGACAAATGGATTCCTTTATCTTTAAGAGCAGCGATAAATTGTTCTTTATTCACTAGTAATACCCCTATCTATTATTAGTTCGATATTCTTGCAATTTTTCCTTGTTCTAAATAAACAAGTAGAATTGAAATATCTGCTGGATTAACACCAGATATACGAGAAGCTTGACCTACTGATAGAGGACGCACTTGCTCAAGCTTTTGTCTTGCCTCAGTAGCAAGGCCGTGAATAGCTTGATAATCGATATTTTCAGGGATTTTCTTTAAATCCATTCTTTTCATACGTTCTACTTGATTTAATGATTTTTCAATATAACCTTCGTACTTAATTTGTATTTCAACTTGCTCTTTAACATCTGAATGTAAGTCTTTTTCAGATGGAGCAATAAGATGAATATGTTCATAAAGCATTTCAGGACGACGTAAAAGATCTGCTGCACGAATGCCATCTTTCAGTTCGCTACCACCATTTTTTGCAATTAATTCCTGCACTTCTTTTGTCGGTCTTAATTGCGTTGCTTTTAAACGCTCTATTTCTTCTTCAATTAACATTTTCTTTTGTTCAAACTCT
Source organism: Gottfriedia sp. NPDC057948 (assembly GCF_042887255.1). NCBI lineage: Bacteria > Bacillati > Bacillota > Bacilli > Caryophanales > Bacillaceae > Gottfriedia > Gottfriedia sp. NPDC057948. The sequence goes on along the minus strand of NZ_JBHVPN010000030.1, from coordinate 15,062 downwards.
GCATATCTTTCATCATTTATTAAACCAAGTCTTTGACCGATTTTAGTTAAACGTAAATCAGCATTATCGTGACGTAATAATAATCGATATTCTGCTCTAGAAGTAAGAAGACGGTATGGTTCATTTGTCCCTTTCGTTACTAGGTCATCTATTAAAACACCAATATAAGCTTCAGAGCGATCTAAAATTAACTCTTCTTTATCTAGTGAACGACATGCAGCGTTGATTCCTGCGATTAAACCTTGACCCGCTGCTTCTTCATAACCCGAAGTTCCGTTAATTTGACCAGCAGTATACAGGTTCTTAATTTGCTTAAGTTCCAATGTTGGACGTAATTGAGTGGGTACAATCGCATCATATTCAATTGCATATCCAGTTCTCATCATTTGAACATTTTCAAGACCTGCAATCGAACGAAGCATCTTTTCCTGTACATCTTCAGGTAAACTAGTTGATAATCCTTGTACATAAACTTCTTGAGTATTTCTTCCTTCTGGCTCTAAGAAAATTTGATGTCTCGGTTTATCATTAAATCGAACAACTTTATCCTCAATAGAAGGACAATAGCGTGGCCCAGTACCTTTAATCATACCAGAGTACATCGGCGAACGGTGTAAGTTATCGTCGATGATTTGATGTGTAGTTTCACTTGTATAAGTTAACCAACAAGGAATTTGTTCTGTTTCAACCGGTTCTGTTTCGAATGAAAATGCACGAGGTACATCATCACCAGGTTGTATTTCTGTTTTTGAATAATCAATACTATGACTATTTACACGAGGAGGTGTACCTGTTTTAAAACGAACAAGTTCAATTCCTAATTCCTCTAAGTGCTCGGAAAGCTTAATTGCTGGTTGTTGATTATTAGGACCACTTGAATATTTTAATTCTCCTACAATAATTTCTCCGCGTAAGAAAGTACCAGTTGTAATGACAACTGTCTTTGAACGATAAATTGCACCAGTTTGTGTAATTACACCTGTGCATTGTCCATCTTCTACAATTAATCTTTCTACTAAACCTTGCTTTAGTGTAAGATTCTCTGTATTTTCAATGGTTTTCTTTAATTCGTGCTGATAAGCAAATTTATCCGCTTGAGCACGCAATGCGCGTACTGCCGGACCTTTACCTGTATTTAACATTCTCATTTGAATATGTGTTTTATCGATATTTCGACCCATTTCACCGCCAAGTGCATCAATTTCACGTACAACAATCCCCTTGGCAGGACCACCTACTGAGGGGTTACAGGGCATAAATGCGACCATATCGAGATTTATTGTCAGCATTAATGTTTTTGCACCCATTCGAGCAGATGACAAACCGGCTTCACATCCAGCATGACCAGCTCCAATAACGATTACATCATAATTGCCTGCTTCAAAACTCATTTTTTCTCCTCCTAACCATTTTATTTTCCTAAACAGAATTGAGAAAATAGCTGGTTGATTAAACTTTCCTGAACTGTATCACCAACGATTTCACCTAACAATTCCCATGCTCTTGTTAAGTCAATCTGTACTAAGTCAATAGGCATACCATTTTTCATTGCCTCAATTGCATCATTAATTGTATGTTCTGATTGTTTTAATAGCGCAATATGTCTAGCATTAGATAAATAAGTTAAATCTTGTGCCTCAATTTGCCCTTCAAAATATAAGTTGGCTATTGCTTTTTCTAAATCATCAATTCCTTTTTCTTCTTTTAAGGAAGTCGTAACAATTGTAGCATTACCAACTAAAGCTTTTACTTCATTCAGATCAAGCTTTTGTGACAAATCTGTTTTGTTAATGATCACAATTACATCTTTACCGCTCATTTCGGCAAATAATTTACGGTCTTCTTCAATTAATTGCTCATTATTATTTAAAACAAATAAAACTAAATCAGCCAAATTCAATACTTTTTTAGATCTTTCAACACCGATTGCTTCGACAACATCCTTAGTTTCACGAATACCGGCTGTATCTATTAGGCGTAATGGTACACCTTTTACATTTACGTATTCTTCAATAACATCACGCGTTGTACCTGGAATATCAGTAACAATTGCCTTGCTTTCCTGAACTAGTGTGTTTAAAAGTGACGATTTCCCAACATTAGGTCTACCTATAATGACAGTAGATAGTCCTTCACGTAAAATCTTACCTTGTTTTGATGTTTCTAGCAGTTTTTGTATTTCAACTCGAACTATTTTTGCTTTTTCAATTAAAACAGTATTGGTCATTTCTTCAACATCATCATATTCAGGGTAATCAATATTTACTTCAATATGAGCTAAAATCTCAAGTAATGTTTGCCTTAAGCTATTAACTAACTTCGACAATCGACCTTCTACTTGATTCATTGCGATCGCCATTGCCCTGTCAGTCTTTGAACGAATTAAGTCCATTACTGCTTCTGCCTGAGATAGGTCGATTCGTCCATTAAGAAATGCTCTTTTTGTAAATTCACCAGGCTCCGCTAATCTAGCCCCTTGTGATAGTACTAATTCAAGTACTTTGTTAACCGAAAAAATTCCACCATGACAATTTATTTCGACAACATCTTCACGTGTAAACGTTTTTGGTGCTCTTAAGATCGAGACCATAACTTCCTCAACAGTATTACCGGAACTTGGATCGACTAAATGTCCGTAATGAATTGTGTGTGAATCTACTATATTTAAATCTTTTTCTTTAAATAATTTATTCGCTATTTGAACAGCTTCATCGCCACTTAATCGAACGATGGCAATTGCACCTTCGCCTTTTGGGGTCGATATGGCTGTAATTGTATCGAATTCCATCAAAAAATCACCTCGGAGCATGTTAAACTAAAGTTAACATGTTACTTCTAAATCTATAGCATAGCATAAAGAATTTTATAATTGAATGTTTTTATATTATAACCGTACGAAAGTACAAGTAAACTTAAATGACTTGAATGAAGAACATTAAAAAACCAATTAAGGCTCAGCCCTTAATTGGTTTCTTTAAATCTATAACTAATTGACGATGCGGATCTTGCCCTACGGACTTTGTAGAGATATTTGGCATATCTGTCAGTATATGATGTATTATTTTTCTTTCGAAAGAAGGCATTGGCTCTAAAGAGATCGCTTTTCTTGTTTTTAAAACTGTTTGAGCAGTCTTTTTTGCAAGAATTTCTAGTGACTCTTTACGTTTTAATCGATAATTCTCTGCGTCAACGACAACATGAATCAATTGTTTTGAATGACGATTTACAAATGTTTGAACTAAGAATTGAAGAGCATTTAAAGTATTACCTCTTTTTCCAATAATAAGGGCAACTTTATCACCCTTTACTGTAAATAAGAAGGATTGTTCCTTCGTACCTTGCAATTCGAAATTTATATCTGCAGTTTCATCAAGACTTTTAACAATATTTAAAAGGTAGTCGTATGCTTTTTCGATTAAAGTCTTCTTTTTAACAACTAATACTTTAGCAGGTTTAGCACCAAATCCTAAAAATCCTTTTTTGCCGTCTTCGATTACTGTAATTTCTACGTCTTCTTCTGTTGAACTAAGTTGCTGAAGTGCTATTTGAACTGCTTGTTCGATTGTTTGACCAGTAGCAGTTACTTCTCTCACTTACTAGCCCCTCCTACATTGTTATTTTTAACGGTAGTATTACCTCTATTAACAAATAATGTTTGAAGAATCATAAATGTATTACCAACTACCCAATATAAAGCTAAAGCAGATGGAAGTCTAACAGCAAATATTAAAATCATGATTGGCATAACATAAAGCATGATTTTCATTTGTTGAGCAGCAGGTCCCGTCATTGAACCAGTACTCATTGATACCTTTTGTTGAATGAAAGTTGTAATACCAGCGATGATTGGTAAAGCATAAATTGGATCCGGATGTCCTAATTGGAACCATAAGAAGTCATGGGCTTTAATTTCCATTGTTCTCATAATTGCATGATAGAAAGCAATTAAGATTGGCATTTGAATAAAAATTGGTAAACAACCAGATAGTGGGTTTACACCATGTTGTTGGTACAACTTCATTGTTTCTTCATTTAATTTTTGGACAGTTTTTTGGTCCTTAGAAGAATATTTTTCTTTAAGTTTGGCCATTTCAGGCTGGATTGACTGCATCGCTTTCGTGCTTTTAATTTGTTTAATCATTAACGGTAGTAATGCTAAACGGATTAAAAGTGTTACGACGATAATCGACATTCCATAACTTCCACCAAAAATTTTAGATACAGCTGTGATTAACCATGATAGTGGATAAACGAAATACTCATTCCAAATCCCCGTACTTTCAGATGTAATCGGTTGGTTTGTTTGCGAACACCCAGCTAACACGACTACTAGTAAAAGAACTGTAACTAGCAATTGGTACTTCTTAGTCTTCAAACTAGTTCCTCCTTTAAGAAGTTACATTTAAATATGTAATTACTTAATTTGATTTTTATCTAATTTATGTTTTGAATCACGTATTTTAAGCGCTTCCGCCCTTTTCAACACATGAAGTAAACTTTTTTTAAATTCATTAAAAGGTAGTTCAGTACAGGGCTTTCTTGCGATCACAACATAATCCATATTCACACGAAGATCATCACTTAATTCAGTAAGAGCTTGTCTTATATACCGCTTAATATGATTTCTCTCTACAGCATTACCTAACTTCTTACTAACAGATAATCCTATACGAAATTGCTTTTGATCTTCTTTTTTTAATGTATAGATTACAAATTGTCGATTTGCAGTTGACGATCCCTTTTGAAAAACGCGACTAAAATCTGCATTCTTTTTTATTCTGTTTTTCTTGTTCATGTTCTACTGACACCTCAAATGATTCCTTCAATTATCATAACAATTTTTTTATAAAAAATGAGGCCTTTTTTACTTACAAATTGTGACATAAAAGCAAAAAAGGCCTTCTTATTAGTGAAAAAGACCACTGTTGACAGTGGCCTACGCAGATAATACTTTTCTTCCTTTACGACGACGAGCTGCTAGAACTTTACGTCCATTTGCAGTGCTCATACGGCTACGGAAACCATGTACTTTGCTGCGTTTACGTTTGTTTGGTTGAAATGTTCTTTTCATTATATGACACCTCCCTGAGGAATTACTGTAATAGACAGTCCTATAAATTATAAAGAATAACTACTATTAATGTCAATGTAAGATGTTAAATCATGATGAATAATTATTTCCAATTTGTGAAGAATGGTTGATCCAGTGAGTTTTAATCAGAAATAAATAAAAGAAAGTCACTCAATTTAATAAAAGAAATGTGATTTACTCCTATCATTTCCCTCCAATAAATTTATAAACGATTAATTCGAGCAAAAATATGGTGTCGAAAGATTTTTTGAAACGTGCTTTTAAGTGAATAAAAAAATCTACAAAAAACTACTACTTTCCCTTTTCTTAAAATTGTTAAGTGCTCTGTGGATAATATTTTTCAACACATTTTTTACCCACAACAGTTACCGACAACTTTTACACAAGTTCTTTTTCTGTGGACAATTTTTTTAAACAAGTGGATTAGCATGTGGATAACATTAACTATTCATTGAAATAGCTAAAGATTTTTGATATTATTAATTTGTTTTCCACTTTGGACAAGTTGTTTATTATTTTTATTTGTCCACAGATGTTAATAACTTGTGGACAGGTTTTACACTTGTACCATTTTAAAGTTATCCACATGGGTGAATACTGTCAAATAAAGTGGTTTTTTGCAGTTTTATAAAATAACGCATATTCAAAGACATGAATAAAAATAAATACTTAATTTGTGTGCTTGTACAAAAGTTGAACAAGCTTTGTAAGGAGGGATTACTGTTTGGAGAATATAGGGGATCTGTGGTCCAGGGTTCTAGCAGAAATAGAAAAAAAAATAAGTAAACCAAGCTTTGAAACATGGCTAAAATCAACAAAGGCATTTTCTTTAAAGAATGATACTTTAACAATTATTGCCCCAAATGAATTCGCCCGTGATTGGCTTGAGTCAAAGTATTCATCATTGATAATGGATACAGTTTTAGAAATAACTGGAGCTGAATTAGAAATTAAATTTATCCTTCCTCAAAATCATGTAGAAGAAATAGAGATGAATATACCGGCAGTTAAAGCAAAAGTAAAATTTGAGGAACCAGTAGAGTTCAATCAAAGTATGTTAAACCCTAAATACACTTTTGATACTTTCGTAATTGGTTCAGGTAACCGTTTCGCCCATGCAGCATCATTAGCGGTTGCTGAGGCACCTGCAAAAGCCTATAACCCATTATTTATATATGGGGGCGTTGGGTTAGGAAAAACCCACTTAATGCACGCAATTGGACACTATGTACTTGAGCATAATCCAAATGCCAAAGTCGTTTATTTATCATCAGAAAAGTTTACAAATGAGTTCATTAATTCAATTCGTGATAATAAAGCAATTGAATTTAGAAATAAATATCGTAATGTAGACGTACTACTTATAGATGATATTCAGTTCTTAGCTGGAAAAGAACAAACACAGGAAGAATTTTTCCATACGTTTAATACTCTTCATGAAGAAAGTAAACAAATCATTATCTCAAGTGACCGACCACCTAAAGAAATTCCTACATTAGAAGATCGACTTCGCTCACGATTTGAATGGGGCCTTATTACGGATATCACACCACCAGATTTAGAAACTAGGATCGCGATTTTACGTAAAAAGGCTAAGGCCGAGGGGTTAGATATTCCAAATGAGGTAATGTTATATATTGCAAATCAAATTGATACGAATATACGTGAATTAGAAGGAGCTCTTATTCGAGTAGTCGCTTATTCATCGTTAATTAACAAGGATATAAACGCTAGTGTGGCCGCTGAAGCCTTAAAGAATTTAATTACAGCGACGAAGCCTAAAATAGTATCAATACATGACATTCAACGAACAGTTGGAGAATTTTTTAGTATTAAATTAGAGGATTTTAAAGCAAAGAAACGCACAAAATCTGTAGCCTTCCCAAGACAGATTGCAATGTATCTTTCAAGAGAGCTTACAGACCATTCTTTACCTAAAATAGGAGAAGAGTTTGGAGGCCGAGATCATACAACAGTTATTCATGCGCATGAAAAAATTTCAAAATTAGTTGAAACTGACTCACAGCTGCAATCTCAAATTAAAGAAATCAATGAAAAATTAAATCAGTAGAGTTATTTACCTGTGCATAACTTTCTCTCTTTTTTACACAGTCTATCCACATGTTGATAGACTTATTTTTCTTTAATAAAATAGAGTTATCCACAAATTCACAGGCCCTACTACTATTACTATATTATTTTATAAATTATATAAGGAGTACAAACAATGAAATTTACTGTACAAAAAGATCATCTTGTTAAAGCTGTACAAGAGGTTATGAGAGCTGTTTCATCAAGAACAACTATTCCAATCTTAACTGGTATTAAACTAGTCGTTACAAATGAAGGACTAACTTTCACAGGTAGTGATTCAGATATATCTATAGAATCTTATTTACCAACAGTATTGGATGACCAACAACTAGTTGATGTAAAACAAACTGGAAGCATTGTATTAAATGCTCGATATTTTAGTGATATTGTAAAAAAATTACCTTCAGATTTTGTCGAACTAGAGTCTGATAATAATCATGTAACAACAATAAAAGCCGGAAAAACTGAATTTAGCTTAAATGGCTTTGATTCTGAGGAATATCCACTACTTCCTCAAATTGAAGAACATGAAACAATTTCTATTTCTGCAGATTTATTAAAATTTATGATTCGTCAAACAGTTTTTGCAGTATCAACTTCAGAAACTAGACCAATTTTAACCGGTGTAAACTGGAAAATTGAAAATGGTGATCTAACATGTATAGCGACAGATAGCCACCGACTAGCTTTAAGACAGGCTAAAATTGACGGAAGCTCTACAACAAGTGAATTTAAAGCTAGCGTAGTAATTCCTGGGAAAAGTCTAAATGAATTAAGTAAAATTCTAGATGACAATGATGAAAAAGTTGAAATCGTCTTAACAGAACATCAAGCTTTATTTAAGACAAAACATCTATTATTCTTTACCCGATTATTAGAAGGAAATTATCCGGATACATCAAAGTTAATTCCAAGTGAAAGTAAAACGGAACTAACTGTAATGACGAAAGAATTCTTACAAGCTATTGATCGTGCTTCTTTATTAGCAAGGGAAGGTAGAAATAATGTTGTTCACTTAGAAACGGTTGGTAATTCAGTGGTCAATGTTTCTTCGTATTCTCCTGAAATCGGTAAAGTAGTAGACGAAATTGTTTGCGAGGATATTAAAGGCGAAGAGTTAAAAATTTCTTTTAGTGCGAAATATGTTATGGATGCATTAAAAGCAATTGAAAGCCCAGAAATTTATATTCAATTTACGGGGGCTATGAGACCATTTTTAATTCGTACTGTAAATGATTCAAGAACATTGCAATTAATTTTACCAGTTCGCACATACTAGTTAGTAAATACGATCGAAAGGGGCTGACCTAATAGAATGTACTAGCAATCTCCAACCAGCAGAATGAATAAGGAATTTATTCTACAAATTTGTTTGGGGAGTGCATAGTACATTTAGGTCAGTCTTTTTGTACTTAATAGACAAAATAAGGGTTAAGTGTTTTTTTTCTTACAGAAGTTTAGTACAATTAAGGAATGGATAAATGAGGGTGATAAAAAATGAAAACAGAAAAAGTTAAAATAAGTACAGAGTATATTACATTAGGTCAATTTTTAAAGCTTGCGGGTGTAATTGATACAGGCGGAATGGCTAAATGGTTTCTATCGGAGCATGAAATTTTTGTGAACAATGAACCTGAGAACAGAAGAGGAAAAAAATTAGTCCTAAATGATACAATTTCTATAACTGGAAAAGGTTCGTATATTATAACTTCATAAGTTTTGGGGGAATCCCATTGTATATTAAAGATTTACAACTAAAACAATATCGTAATTATGAAAAACTTGAATTAAATTTTCAAAATAATGTTAATGTCATTATTGGTGAGAATGCTCAAGGTAAAACAAATTTAATGGAATCCATTTATGTGCTAGCTTTAACAAAGTCTCATCGAACAAGTAATGACAAAGAAATGATACGTTGGGATGAAGAATATGGTACAATAAAGGGTACGTTACAGAAAAAAAATCAGCAAGTAACACTACAGCTAATCCTCTCAAAGAAAGGTAAGAAAGCAAAGCTGAACCATCTTGAACAGATGAAGTTAAGTCAATATATAGGCGTGATGAATGTCGTTATGTTTGCACCGGAAGATTTACACTTAGTAAAAGGTAGTCCGCAAGTGCGTCGTAAATTCCTAGATATGGAACTAGGACAAGTTTCGCCTGTTTACCTACATGAACTGAGTCAGTACCAAAGAATCCTCCAACAGCGAAATTCACTACTAAAAACATTACAAACTAGCCGAGATCGGAACTATTTAATGCTTGAAGTCCTAACATCTCAGCTTGTAAAACATGCCGTAAAAATAATTGAAAAACGAATTTCGTTCATCAAATTACTACAGGATTGGGCATCGCCTATTCATAGTCAAATTTCTAGAGAGACCGAAAAGCTAGAAATTATATATAAACCAAGCATTAATGTATCAGATTTAACACATTTGACGAAAATGGAAGATGAGTACATAAAACAATTCGAAGCTGAAAAAGAGCGTGAAGTATCAAGAGGTACTACATTGCTTGGTCCGCATAGAGATGACCTAGTTTTTATGGTAAATGATAAAAACGTTCAAACTTTTGGATCGCAAGGACAGCAGCGGACAACAGCTCTTTCATTAAAACTAGCAGAAATTGAACTGATTAAGGAGGAAGTTGGAGAATATCCTATACTTTTATTAGATGATGTTCTTTCAGAGCTAGATGACTATCGTCAAACACATTTATTAAATGCAATTCAAAATAAAGTACAGACTTTTGTCACAACAACAAGTGTCGACGGAATTCAGCACGAAACGATAAAACAAGCTAATATTATAAATGTTTCACATGGAACAATAGTAAATGATTCTCAATAAGTAAATTTTTAAAATCACTAAGCCGCCTAATAAGCATAGCTAAAATTTATAGATTCTTTTATGTAAAATAAGAAAAGTAGGTGAGTGTTCATGACAATGGATCAGAAGCAAATGCAAGAACAAAATTATGATGAAAGCCAAATACAAGTTCTGGAAGGCCTAGAAGCTGTTCGTAAAAGACCAGGAATGTATATCGGTTCAACAAGCGGAAAAGGATTACATCATTTAGTTTGGGAAATTGTTGATAATAGTATTGATGAAGCATTAGCAGGATATTGTGATGAAATCAATGTCATTATAGAAGAGGACAACAGTATTACTGTTAAAGATAATGGTCGTGGAATTCCAGTAGGTATACATGAGAAAATGGGAAGACCTGCATTAGAAGTAATTATGACAGTACTACATGCTGGAGGTAAATTCGGCGGTGGCGGATATAAAGTATCAGGTGGATTACACGGAGTTGGTGCTTCGGTTGTTAATGCTCTTTCTACTTTATTAGAAGTCCATGTTCATCGTGAGGGTAATATTTACTACCAACAGTTTGCAAAAGGTGTTCCTGTGGCTGATATGAGCATTGTTGGTGAATCAGAAATAACAGGTACTATTACACATTTTAAACCAGATGAAGAAATTTTTACTGAAACGACAGTGTATGAATTTGATACTCTAGCAAATCGCTTAAGAGAACTTGCTTTTTTAAATCGAGGTCTACGTTTAACAATCGAAGACCGCAGAGAAAATAATCAAAAGAAAGAGTACCACTATGAAGGTGGAATTAAATCTTATGTTGAACATTTAAATCGTTCAAAAGAAGTTATTCACGAAGAACCGATTTTTGTTATCGGTGAAAAAGATGGTATAACTGTTGAGATTGCTCTTCAATATAACGAGAGCTATACAAGTAATATCTACTCATTCACAAATAATATTAATACTCATGAAGGTGGTACACATGAAGTTGGATTTAAAACTGCCTTAACGAGAGTAATAAATGATTATGGACGTAAAAACGGATTAATTAAAGAACAAGATAGTAATTTATCTGGTGAAGATGTACGTGAAGGTTTAACAGCGATCGTTTCTATTAAACATCCAGATCCCCAATTTGAAGGGCAAACAAAAACAAAGCTAGGTAATAGTGAAGTTCGTACTATCACTGAGCAAGTTTTTGGTGAGAAGTTAGATAAATTCTTATTAGAAAACCCAACTGAGGCTCGAAAAATAGTTGAAAAAGGTTTAATGGCTGCTAGAGCACGTATGGCTGCAAAAAAAGCACGTGAATTAACAAGAAGAAAAAGTGCATTAGAAGTTTCAAGTTTGCCCGGGAAATTAGCTGATTGCTCTTCAAAAGATTCATCTATTAGTGAGATTTATATCGTAGAGGGTGACTCAGCTGGAGGAAGCGCAAAACAAGGTCGTGATCGTCATTTCCAAGCAATATTACCGTTACGTGGGAAAATCATAAATGTTGAAAAAGCTCGTTTAGATAAAATCTTATCAAATAATGAAGTACGTTCAATGATTACTGCTTTTGGTACAGGAATTGGTGAAGAATTCAATATTGAAAAAGCACGGTACCATAAAATTATCATAATGACTGATGCCGATGTTGATGGAGCGCATATCCGTACTTTATTGTTAACGTTCTTATATCGATATATGCGTCAAATTATTGAGAGTGGATATATTTATATTGCTCAACCACCTTTATTTAAAATTCAGCAAGGTAAGAAAGTCCAATACGCTTATAATAATAAGCAAATGGAAGAAATACTTTCAAATTTATCTGCGGTACCAAAACCAGTTATCCAACGATATAAAGGTTTAGGAGAGATGAACCCTGAACAATTATGGGAAACAACAATGAACCCTGAAACAAGAACGCTACTTCAAGTAAATCTTCAAGACGCAATTGAAGCGGACGAAACGTTTGAAACATTGATGGGTGAAAAAGTAGAACCAAGACGTAATTTTATTCAAGACAATGCTAAGTACGTAAAGAATTTAGATATTTAATAAGTAAATATAAAAGGAGCAATCATGCTCCTTTTCGTACATAGAAACGTAAAATAAAGGGAGGTGCCGATGTTGAACGAAAATCAACAAATCAAAGAAATTAACATTAGTAATGAGATGCGTAATTCCTTCCTAGATTATGCAATGAGTGTAATTGTATCGCGAGCATTACCGGATGTTAGAGATGGCTTAAAGCCTGTACACCGAAGAATCTTATATGCGATGAATGATTTAGGCATGACGGCAGAAAAAGCTTATAAAAAATCAGCTCGTATTGTTGGTGAAGTAATTGGTAAGTATCATCCACATGGTGACGCTGCGGTTTATGAAACGATGGTACGAATGGCGCAAGATTTTAACTTCCGCTATATGCTTGTAGATGGCCATGGGAACTTTGGTTCAGTAGACGGAGATGCTGCAGCGGCAATGCGTTATACAGAAGCTAGAATGTCTAAAATTTCAATGGAATTAATCCGTGATATTAATAAAAATACAATTGATTACCAAGATAATTATGATGGATCTGAACGAGAACCAATTGTTTTACCAGCTCGTTTTCCTAACTTACTTGTTAACGGTGCTACAGGTATTGCGGTTGGTATGGCTACAAATATTCCACCACACCAATTAGGCGAGATAATTGATGGTGTTCTTGCTTTAAGTAAAGATCCTGAACTTACTACTCAGGAACTTATGGAATATATTCAAGGACCTGACTTCCCTACTTCAGGAATGATTCTAGGTAAATCTGGGATTCGTAAAGCTTATGAAACTGGTAAAGGCTCTATTATTATCAGAGGTAAAGTTGAAATTGAAGAAAAAGCTAACGGAAGACAAACAATTATCGTTACTGAATTACCATATCAAGTAAATAAAGCGAAGTTAGTAGAGCGAATTGCAGAACTGGTTCGTGACAAAAAAATTGATGGTATTACAGACCTTCGAGATGAATCCGACAGAAACGGTATGCGTATTGTCATTGAAGTAAGAAGAGATGCAAATGCAAATGTATTATTAAATAATTTATATAAACAAACTGCTATACAAACAAGCTTTGGTATAAACCTTTTAGCGCTAGTTAACGGCGAACCTAAAGTTTTATCTTTAAAAAGCTGCTTAAAACATTACCTAGATCATCAAATTGAAGTTATTAAACGTAGAACTAAATTTGAATTAGAAAAAGCAGAAGCTCGTGCACATATTTTAGAAGGTTTAAAAGTAGCTTTAGATCATTTAGATGCAGTAATTAGCTTAATTAGAGCTTCGCAAACTGGAGAAATTGCTAAGAATGGTTTAATGGAAACATTCTCTTTATCAGAAAAACAAGCTCAAGCAATTTTAGATATGAGGTTACAACGCTTAACTGGTTTAGAACGTGAAAAAATTGAAGAAGAATATCAAGAATTAATTAAATTAATTGCAGAATTGAAGGCTATTCTTGCAGATGAAGAGCGTGTTCTTGAAATTATTCGTGAAGAGTTAACTCAATTAAAAGAACAATATAATGATAAACGTAGAACTGCAATTGTTCCTGGTGGAGTTGAAATGATCGAAGATGAAGATTTAATTCCAGTAGAAAACATTATCGTTAGCTTAACGCATAATGGATATATCAAACGATTACCAATTTCTACTTATCGTTCTCAACGTAGAGGTGGCCGAGGTATTCAAGGAATGGGAACAAATGATGATGATTTCCTAGAACATTTACTAACCACTTCGACTCATGATACGATTTTATTCTTTACAAACAAAGGAAAAGTATATCGTTCTAAAGGTTATGAAATCCCTGAATATAGCCGTACTGCTAAAGGACTTCCAATTGTAAACTTACTAGAAATTGATAAGGATGAAAGTATAAATGCTATAATCCCAGTTAGTGAATTTTTAGATGACTGGTATTTATTCTTTACTACTAAACAAGGTATTGCAAAGCGTGTTCCATTATCTGCTTTCGCAAATATTCGTACAAACGGATTAATCGCCATTAATTTAAAAGAAGATGATGATGTAATCTCTGTACGTTTAACTGATAGTACAAAAGATATAGTAGTAGGTACATCAAAAGGTATGATTATCCGTTTTAATGAAGAAGATGTTAGATCTATGGGTAGAACAGCTACAGGTGTTAAAGCAATTACACTTTCTGACGATGATTATGTTGTAGGGATGGAAGTAGTTGAGGAACACTTAGATATTCTAGTAGTTACAGAACACGGATTTGGTAAACGAACTGCTCAAGAAGAGTACCGTATTCAAAGTCGTGGAGGAAAAGGTCTAAAAACACTTAATGTTACAGAGAAAAATGGTAAAATGATTTCATTAAAATGTGTAAGTGATGAAGAAGATTTAATGTTAATTACTGAATCTGGTGTAATCATTCGTATGCCAATTGATCAAATCTCACGTTTAGGGCGTGTTACACAAGGTGTAAAATTAATTAAATTAGATCAAGAAGGTCATGTTGCTACTGTTGCTATTGCAGCTAAAGAAGAGGAAGTTGAAACTGAAGATGAAGCAGACAACGAAGCTGAATCATTATCTCTAGAAAGCGAAGATACTACTGAAACAACAGAGGAATAGATGATTAGTAAAGAGAGAACAAATAAGTTCTCTCTTTATTTGTATTTATCTAATAGAAGAGTTGATTACGTTTCAAATGCGATTGGAAGGAATATAGATATCATGAAAATACATTTGTTGAATTAGATTATTATCTTTTCAATAGTATTTAGATAAATATATTTACGATATTAATATTTTAGTTAATACAGCAATCGCCAAAATGATAGGTTTTTCGCCTGAAATTTAATTAATATATTTTTTTGAAATTATTTTATAAAAACTATTGACCAAGGTTGTTGGATTTGTTATTATATAGAAGTCGCCAAGAGATACGGACGACAAAATGAACTTTGAAAACTAAACAAAACATGAAGTAAACGTCAATTATTAGTTTTTTGAGCAATACAAGATTTAAACTTAACTTTTATGGAGAGTTT
>NZ_JBHVPN010000029.1:0-34570 GCF_042887255.1 Gottfriedia sp. NPDC057948 | reverse complement strand
AAAAGTGGATTTTCCGTTCAATTCTGAACGAAAAATCCACTTTTTTAATTTATATATTGATTAGGCAAATAAAAATGCTGTTTTTCAGTGGCCTCCCTCTACTTATCGGGTAACTGATATAGATTTTGATAAGCTCAAATTTTTACTTATAGCCGTAGCTATCATTCTTCACTATTTTCCCGTCTTTTATGACAAATAGGACTGCTAAACTAGCAGCCCTTCTTTTTCAAATTTTCTGTTCTCCTACTTACATGTTAACTTAAATTACTTGAACTCAGCAGCCATTTCATCTTTAAATCCAAATAAGTAAGTAAAAATAAATCCAGCTGCATAAGAAATAAGAACTCCAGTTAAGTACAATAAAATCTGATTCGTATGAACTAAGAATGATAATGGAAGTCCTGAAACACCGACTGCAATTGTAGCGATATGGAAATGAGCCTGAAATGCTCCTCCAATCCCGGCACCTAAACATGCCGTTAAGAATGGACGTCCTAGCGGTAGTGTTACACCAAAAATTAATGGTTCACCAATTCCGAGCATTCCTGATGGTAGTCCCCCACCAATCGCACGTTTTAAGCTTTTTTTCTTCGTTTTAAAGTAAATTGCAAACGCTGCTCCTACTTGACCTGCTCCACCCATCGCAAGGATTGGTAGTAATGGGTCATCTCCAATGGAGTTAATTAATTCAAGATGAACTGGCGTCAAACCTTGATGGAGCCCAGTAACGACTAGTGGTAGGAATGTTGCGCCAAGTACAAATCCAGCTACAACTCCTCCAAAATCTAGAACATTTAGCAATCCTTTTGTAATCGCATCGGATATATATCCGCCAACAGGCATAAACACTAGGTATGTAAGGATACCTGTAATTAATAATGCTATTGTAGGCGTGAGAATAATATCTAGAGATTGCGGTACAAATTTTCTTACTTGCCTTTCAACTAAAGCGATGAAAATTGCAGCAAAAAGAACTCCAATTAACCCTCCACGTCCAGGAAGCAGATTGTGCCCAAACAAAGAGATATCTGCAACTCCAGGGTTGATAACAAGAATACCTGCCAATGCCCCAAGCGCGGGGGATCCACCAAATTCCTTTGCTGCGTTTATACCGACTAAGATTCCAAGATAAGCAAACAGACCCGATCCGATAACAGTTAAAATAATAGCTAATTTTGAGTCTGCAGCAAGCCATTCCGCTTGAACAATTGCTTTTGTAATACCGGTTATTAATCCTGAAGCTACAAGGGCAGGAATTAACGGAATAAAAATACTTGCGATTCTACGTAAAAACAGTTTAAAAGGTTTTGCATTCTTTCTATCAATCTCTGATTTGTTTTTTGAAGCTACATCATTCAGATCAAAATCATTTGCAGCTGCAAGCAGTTTATCAAACTCTGCTGCAACTTTGTTGACAACACCAGGTCCGAGTATGATTTGAATTGTTTCTTCTTCTACAACTCCTAAAACCCCTTCTGTCTTTTTGATCGCCTCTATGTCTACCTTTGAATGATCTTTCGAGGCTACGCGTAGTCTTGTCATACAATGAGTGGACGACGAAACATTCTCCACTCCTCCCAAATGCTCTAATAATAGTTCTGCAATTAATAAGTATTTGCTAATCCCCTTTGCCATCTTTACATCTCCTTTTAAATTAACAAGTTAATTAGTTTAAAAGATATAATCTAACTCCTGAAATAGATTTGAATTAATTATGACAATAGTCGGTGTTGTTAGGCTGGTTTATCCCCTCCCTTTTTTATCAATTTAAATGAACATTCATCAACTGCCTTAATTTCAGAAAGTGTCTGCAGCTCAGCAATTTGACCAATTAATACATCCTAAAAAGTAACATTCTTAGGTTGTATACTATAAACAAAATTTCTAATATTATATTAAGTATTTTGAAATTTTATTTTAAATTTTACGCTAATGATATCGCTTTTATGACAAGGTATTAGTAGGATAATATTAAATAAGAGAATTGATAATTTGGATAAGGATGAATCGCATTTAGATGCTTAAGGTAATTTCCTATAAGTATTTTATAAAAAAATAGACGCATCCCATGTTACTGGAATGCGTCTATAAGGTATCACCTATATCTTCCCTATTTTCTTTGAAATTTCTTCGGCTGCTTTTACTACTTCTTCGATCAAGAACGGAATACGTTCCTGAGTAAAACGAAATCCTGGTACATTCACGCTTAAAGCAGCAAGTACTTTGTTGTTGTATCCAGTAATTGGTGCCGCAATAGCCGCCGTATCCTCAGTTTTTTCACTTTGACTGATTGCATAACCATTTTGTCTGATTTCGACCAGTTGCTGTTTTAAAATTGAGATTAAATCAGGTGAAAGATTTAGCTGATCTAGTACTTGTTGAATTTCATTTTCTTTCATATAAGCAAGAATGGTTTTATTGGGAGCACCAATATGTAGTGGAATTCGGATACCCAAATTTTCAGCAATTCTTATTTTTAAAGGACTGTCAATTTTATCAATCACAATGCCATCTATACCACTTTCAATATTTAAATAGATACTTTCCTCTACATGGTTCGCTAAACGCTCCATTACTGGTCTTGCAACTAATCTGAAATCCATTTTATCTAATTGACGGAGGCCAAGTTCCATCCATTTAAACCCGAGCTTATAATGCTTGGTTTCAGGCATTTGGACAACAAGTCCGTGTTGGATTAAAGCGTTTAGTAATCGGTGAAGCGTACCAAGAGATAGAGATGTTTTTTCCGCTAATTCGGTGATTTGCCAATTACTTTTGGATTCATCTGAATTTAAGATATCAATAATAAGCATTGCTCGGTCAATTGATTGGACCATGATCATAACTCCTATGACTCTTCACTTCTTATCTTGGGGAGTCTGTTCAAAAATCTGGGAATATTCCTCGTTAGGTGGATTCCCGTTCATTACGTACTGGTAATATACGTATGTTTCTTTAAAGATGCGTTGACTTTTAGTATCTCAGCTCTTCTTGTTTTCATTTCGAACTTGAAAATGAATAATTGTGAGAGTAATTTTTACATCTATCTTACAAGTTTATCGTCTGTTTTTCCAAGGACTTTTAGATTAATTTACAACTTTATAGATTCTAATGATGCATTAGACTTATTTTTTCTTAGTTTTCGTTTTTTACCACGACTCACATCTAAAGAATCTTCAAGCTTTTTAACTCCATACGTAATTAATAACACAAGTGCAAGATAATATAAACCGACTACAATATATGTATTCATCTGTTCAAAGTTAGAGGCGGCCTCACTTAATCCTGCTCCCCATAAATCTTGCATGCCTACATATGCTACGAGTGAAGAATCTTTTAATCCAATGATAAACTGATTACCAAGAGTAGGAATCGCAATTTTAAATGCTTGAGGAAGTACGATTCTTCTCATTGCTAAAGGTTGGGACATCCCAAGAGAACGCGCAGCTTCCAATTGCCCTTTGTCAATTGATTGAATTGAACCACGAAAGATTTCAGCAATATATGCTCCACTATGCACACCTAACGCTATTGCACCAGCCCAAAACTGCGAAAATGTAATAATACTAGAAAGTCCGAAGTATAAAATGGCGATTTGAACAATAAGCGGTGTCCCACGAATGACCGTGATATAGAGATTAGCAATATAATTAAGCGCTTTAATACGGGAGAGTCTGAAAAATGCAAAAATAAGTCCTATTCCACTTCCCAAAATAGTAGATACTATTGTCAATTTTAATGTTAATAAAGTTGCCACTAAAAATACATGAAACGTATTTAATAATATATGCATGATGAACCTCACCCCTCATCTTGTCCTAAAAAATCTTAGGCTCTTATTTTACACTAGTATTCTATTATTATTTTTCTTCAAGAATATTGCGACCAAACCACTTTTTACTAATTTTTTCATACGTTCCATCTTTAATAATTTCATCTAAAGCCTTATTAATTTTCTTCTCAAGTTCTTTATCATCTTTCCTTACAGCAATTGCTTGATTATCATGAGTTAGTGGTGTGCCTACATCCTTAATCTTAGCCTTACCTTCTTTAATGACTCTAAAGCCAACCATTTGATCCGTAATTACAGCATCTAGTCTACCAGTTGGAAGATCCATAATAGCCGTTAGATCACTATCATAATCAACTACATTTTCTTTTCCAGTAAATTTAATCGCTAAATCTTTATATGGGCTTGCTTTTACAACGCCAATTTTCTTCCCTTTTAAATCCTCAGCAGATTTGATTTCCTTATTATTATCAGCGACAAAAATCTGAGAACCTGAAATATAATATGGATTACTGAAATCTACCACTTTTAATCGTTCATCAGTGATCGTCATACTCCCCAAAATCGCATCATACTTATTGGATATTAATCCTTGTACAATTGTTTCCCATGGGTTTGTTACTGGTACAGCTTTCATTCCCATCTTATCTGAAAGTGCTTTACCGATTTCAACATCAAATCCAGTAAGCTTGCCATCTTCCTTAAAGTTAAATGGTTTATATAACCCACTCATCGCATAATGAAATTCTTTTGAACTCGCTTGATTACTAGTTTTATCTGCCCCACATGCACTTAGAAACATTGCCCCTGCTATCATTGAAGTTAATAAAATACCATGCCAATTCTTTTTCATTACACAAACCTCCATCATTTTTTTAAATTATAAAATACTATTAAGAAATTGTTTTGTTCGTTCATTTTGTGGATTTTCAAAAAACTGTTGAGGTGTACCCTCCTCTAAAATTAGACCTTCCTCCATGAATAAAACTCGATCCGCTACACCTCGAGCAAAACCCATTTCGTGAGTCACTACAACCATTGTCATTCCTTCACTTGCTAACTGTTTCATAACTTGGAGAACCTCTCCTACCAGTTCAGGATCTAATGCTGAAGTAGGCTCATCAAACAGCATTACCCTCGGGTTCATCGCAAGTGCGCGTGCAATAGCAACCCTTTGTTTTTGTCCCCCTGATAACATCTCTGGATATTCATCAGCCTTATCTGTCAGTCCAACCTTCTCTAGCAAAACATAAGCAATCTCTTTTGCCTCACTCTTTTTCATTCCTCTAACATGAATAGGAGCTTCAATTATATTTTCTAAAACAGTTTTATGCGGAAAGAGATTGAAGTGTTGAAAAACCATACCAACCTCCGACCGAATTTTATTCAAATCTGTTTTGCCGGGTTGAACCAATTCACCTTCAAAATAAATTTCTCCCTTATCATTAATCTCTAAGAAGTTTAAACATCTCAAAAGGGTACTCTTTCCCGATCCGCTTGCTCCTAATAAAACAACCACTTCTTTTTCTTTAATCGTTAAATCAATTCCTTTTAATACTTGTAAAGACCCAAATGATTTACTTACACTTTTGATCTTAATCATATTGTTTCATCCCTCCCACCGAGTAATTAACAACACTTTTTCCACAATGCGGAAACCATTTCTATTTTATTAACATTATACACAATTCTGACTATTCCGTCATTAAATAATTTTCTTTCTATTAATTAGAGTTAATAATGTAGCTAATTTAGTACTACTTTCAGAAACCCACCTGTAAAATCTTTCCAATCACCCTGAACTAGGCGAACGCATATATTGTTATCCAATATATGTAACGAAAGGGGGCTATTCTCATGCATGTCGATTTAACTGCCATTCATTGGCTTTATGTAGCATTTATAGGTTTAATTATTTTATTTTTAATTCTTAGACGTGACACTAGCCTAGTATGCCTCGCAGGAATTTTCCTTCTTGGTCTAGTAGCAACTGAGTCACTTTCAAGTTCCGTTAGTATCTTGTTTTCAAGTTTCATATACGCCATAACTGAATTACTTTCTACTATTTTAGTAATCTCGATTATTGTTTCTATGAGTAAAGCTTTAACTGATAGTGGAGTGCATCAGGCACTCATCAGTCCATTTACAAAGGTGATGAGAAACGCCACACTTGCCTATTGGACGATTGGGGTCGTGATGATGGTTGTCTCTTGGTTTTTCTGGCCATCTCCTGCAGTAGCTTTAATTGGTGCTGTTCTACTTCCAGTTGCTTTAAGAGTTGGGTTACCAGCTTTAGGTGTTGCAATGGCAATGAACTTGTTCGGTCATGGTATTGCTCTTTCAAGTGATTACGTAATTCAAGGTGCCCCTAAACTAACAGCTGACGCGGCTGGCATTCCAGTTTCAGATGTAATACACGCTAGTATTCCACTTGTGATCGTAATGGGTGTTGTGACAACTGTGGTTGCTTTTTACTTCTTAAAACGTGATATGAAAAGAGGACTTTTAACAGTAGAAATACCTGAAGAAGATACGAAAGCTGAGGAGTATTTACTTTCTTCTACACAACAAAAATGGATGGCCGCTCTTGTTTTCATTTTATTTGCAGTGGATATTTGGGCGATGGTTCATTTCAATTTACAAGGTGGGGATGCAACAGCATTAATCGGGGGTACTTCATTAATTATCCTTTCGATCCTATCTATGTTTGGGCATAAAAACAAAGGATTTGAAGAAGTAACAAACTATTTAATTCATGGATTTAAATTCGGGTTTAAAGTATTTGGTCCGGTTATTCCGATTGCTGCTTTCTTCTATCTTGGGGATAGTGGATTTACGGCCATTATTGGAGATTACTTGCCAAAAGGCTCGAATGGAATTGTGAATGATTTAGGGTTTGCTTTGGCGCATGCAGTACCAGTAAATCCAGGGGTTGCAGGAGTGACATTAACTACAGTTGGGGCAATTACAGGTTTAGATGGATCTGGATTCTCTGGAATTTCGCTTGCTGGGTCTGTTGCTTCATTATTTGCTACGGCGATTGGCCATGGGATTGCGACTTTAACTGCTATGGGGCAAATTGCAGCGATTTGGGTTGGTGGAGGAACGTTGATTCCTTGGGCGTTGATTCCTGCGGCGGCTATTTGTAATGTTAGTCCGTTTGAGTTGGCTAGACGGAATTTGTTGCCTGTTTTGATTGGGTTGGCTGTTACTACTGTTGTTGCTATATTTTTGATCTAGTCAAAAAAAATTAGCTTTCTAAATTAGTTGGCTGATTCTTAAATTTATATTTTCAACTCATATTTCAAATCAATAACTTTATTTACGAGAGTATTTTTTAAACACCTTAATTTAATAACTTTTATGATCTTAAACAGCAAATTTATATGTAAAAAATGATTATTTAGTATAAAGGCACCCACCAATTTCTTTTGTCATACTTTGTCGTTGTTCTACTTGAAGTGGGTGCCAACCATAATTATGTGCTAAATCGTTTGGGACATAAAATCAAGCGAATTGATTCTTAACACATTAACCAAACATCCCCTTAATGGACCTTATGACTTTTAGGGCTTTATCATTTTCTTTTTCTAACTTTGTTTCCCCAACAAAACGAGTCGTTTTTTTCGGGGTTATTTTTTTAGTTGGTTTGGCTTTTCCCATGCTTGTCCCTCATTTCTTGTAATCTCTTACAATTACGGTATGCAAGCATAAAAAAATGTATGCAAAAAAACAAGATGCCTTTAACAACACCTTGTCCAAATAAAATATTAATTATTTATATATTTCATTACCTTATTATTTAGTTCTTCAATATTTCGAGACATTTTACTTGTTGATTTTTCAGATAAATGTGTTGTGTTTTGTGTTCTTTGATTTATTAATTTTTTATTGGCTCTTCCAAACCGTATACCTGTTGATCTTTTGATTCCCAGAATATCTTCAATTTTTCTGCTCATCCAAGAACCCTCCTTTTGAAGTGAACTTTCACATATTTTATCACAAATTTACGCATATGAATAAAAAATATAAGTTAAGTTTGTGATATGTATAGCATCTACTTCTAACAATTCACCCTTAACATTTTTTAAGACAATTATCATGTTAATATCATCATTAAGGATGGGAATAAGCATACTGTCCTCTTTTAATAGAGTTACAATTTCCAATCGATACAATGCACTAAAATGCGATTCCAACTCTTCCTCGAATGAATATGTATTAAGCCTTTCAATATTAATTAATACTTTTTTAATTTCTTTTATTAATCCTAATTCATGTGCAAGTACTTCGATTTCCACTTCTGATAATCCACTTGTATCTTCAGGAGTTACTACATCTGGGGTAATATTAATATCCCACAATTGAAAAATTAATCCATATTTTGATGTATACTCTTTTAAATACGATTCTAATTGTTTTTTCAATTCATCGCTATCATTCGCTTCTTCTAGTTCCTCAAAATATGTACCTGCTTTTTGAATCATATCAGACATAGTTACGACTCGATTTACTGTAGCTTTTTGAGCCTTTCTATTTGTCAAAATCATGTTCTCAACATAATCCGTATATTGAAATTCTGCTTCCAAATCTTCATTATGCTAGGTGTTAGTAAAATAGCGAGATCGATAAAAATAACGACTGCTGTTAAGTAAAGTATAATTTGCCAATTGTAAAATTTGATTTCATCTAGTAATAACCCTAATGATATTCCTAAAATAAACAAAGTATAAAGCCCTTTTCTTAAAGTTCTTAAAGACAAGTTGTATTTCAACTGGTTTAAAAAGAAAAATAAGAAATTTCCGACTGCAAATAACATTAATGCTACTACAAAAAACTTAAATGCCACCTGTTTATACTCTCCTTTCCTTACATTCTTCATTTTTAATAACTTTACTATACCAATTTTTTCTAAATCTGCTACTCTATTATAAGATTTAATTTAATAGAAAAAAAAGCTACACATAAACTATCAAATAGTTTGAATGTAGCTTTTTATTATTTCCATTTTCTTTCACAAAAAGTATAAATATAGTAAATAAATTCCCCTATTAAATCTAATATAATAAAATTATTCCTAGTAACGGATAGTATAGCATAATTAATAAAAATTAATATCTGCACTGTCAAACAAATTAATTATTATAATAGAAAGGTATGAATTGTATGGAAAACAACAAAATAAAATATATATCCTCTACTCTCGTTTATTTACTATTAACTTCAATATCAATGGCTATTCCTTTTTCAATTTTAATCCAACTTGAGCCAAATCAGCCGGAAACAATAAGGCTAACCGCTTTCGAAAGCCTAATTTTTTTTCCATTCTACTTAACTTGTATATTATTCCCATATACTTTTTTGGTTCATTTAGCATCTTATCTTGTTAAATTAATAATTAATAGGTTTATTGAAAAGATGAGGTTTTTGTTTGATATATTAATATTTGGTACAATTTCGATATTTTCTATATTTTTCTTTCCAATCGAATTTCAAAATCTAATTATTAATACAGAATATAATTATTTGATTAACCCATATTTATTTATTCCTTTGTTGGGTGCAATTACAATGTCTTTTTTAGAGAAGAAAAAGTACAGAAATTGGAAAATAAGTAATTTATTCTATCATAGATCTAAATAATTTTAATTTTTATTAATTAAACGTATCATATTAAAAATATATCTTTCTTTACCTTTTTTGGTAAATTCTTTACATTGCATAGATGTAGAGCCTGACCCATCTAGTACAATTGAGTTAGTTGTATTTAAACCTAAAGCTTTAATATAATTTTTTAAGCTTGGAATGCTTTGTGGAATTTCAGTAACAATTAAATATACATAGGTATTATCCCAAGCTAATACAGTTCGATTAATAGGTAAATTATATGCTCCCTCTCCCCATGAATCTGAAGAATAATCAGTTCCTCCAATTATTTGAGTATATGTGGGATATTTTGAACTAATATCTTTTCTTTGTTTTGCATACATATAAGCCATTTTTTTCTTTCCGCTTGAAGTATAAATCACCGCTGTTTTCCTAGAAATTAATTTTGAAGAAGTTCCGTTGTAATTATAATTTTTAGCAAACTTTTTTCCTTTTACAGTTAAATTAACATTGTTCTCAGCTATATCTACACAAATTGAACGAGACCCTGTAGGTATATTATTATAATTACTACTCTCAAAAAAACCTCCGTTTATTCCATAATAAGATGTGTCTGTAAGTGGTTTACAGATTTTCTCAGTGCAAATATTACTAATTTGAGTTTTGATTACATGAAGTGTTGGTCTTCCCATTATCATTAGTTCTTTTGAATACTTGTAATTTGTTGCCATAAGTTCAATTCCTCCAATTTTTTTATCTTACACTTTGTAAGTAAATAAATTAGGTAGGAATCTATTAAAGTATTAGTGAAATTTCTATGACACATCAATTCATCAAATTACTATATTAAAACCGGAAAATTCAACTAATATGAAGGGTTGGATAGCATCGAAAGAAAATGCAAATGCAAAACCACATAAATTCACTAAAATATTACAAGCTATATCCGTTTCTTCAAGCAAATGAGGTGAGTAAATGACAAACTATATTGAATTAGAAGACGAAGAAATTATCTATAATGTATATAATTTAAACTGGTTACTTCCAAAAGATATTCAAGAAGACTCTTTTGAAATTTTATCTCAAAATACCCCCGACAAGACACATTTATTAATACCTAAGTATGGTAAATCCTGTTGGTTAAATGGTGTATTATTAATCAAAAAAATCGGTTACCCAAATAATGAAAAGGCACTACCAAAATTAGCTCGTTTATTACAAGATCGCAATTGGCCAGGCGCATTAGAATCTATAGAAATTTTTAGAGAAATTGGTAAAGAAGTAAGCGTCCCTTATATTGAAGTAGAAATTGAAAATGCTTTGCAATGTAATGACGCTGATTGGTTAGAGCATCTTTTTTTCGCTTGTAATAGCTTATGTTTAGAAAGAGAAGATTTTAATAATAAATTAAATTACGACCAGATGGTAGAATTAGTAAAAGAATTATAGTATAAGAAATAAAAAAGAAGATTATTGGACATAGCCAGGACCTTATTGGACAGAAAAACAGTAGAAATGAAGTGATAATATTGTTAAAAATTATTCTTATTTTATTAATGATTTATGCAATATACTGGGCTAGTAGTGGTAAACCAAAGCTTATCGATATATGTTCTAAAATAACTTTTAGATATGTTTTATTATTTTTACTTCTGTTTATAATCATTATAAATCTTTCAATGTTTATTCTATTGTAAATAAAATTGTAAAAAGCACATCTCATTCGAATAATTATTAAATTTAGTTCCTTTTAAAGCCACAATAAAATCCCCCTATAGTAGACTACCTAACCTTATTATCGGTTAGGCTTTTTTTTCGTGTCTACTATAAGGGGATACTTCAACTGGGTAGGCTCTTTTTAAATTTAAATTGTATTTATGATCACAACTGACCTTAATCAACGATTTCTACCTGTCAAAATAGATACCTATAACAACTTGAAATATTGTAACCAACTAACGAATAATGGAAATGAATTATAATAAACAATATATAAATTTATAATTAAAATAATAATACATATAATTTTATTACTTGTTAAAAATGCTGATATAAAGCCGATTAAGGGTAGTAATATCAATGCAATTTGAAGAGTAATATTTTCTAAATTATGCATTCCCCAAGGACTAACCTGAAGTATTGAATTTTTATGATACATAAAATAGTAAACTAACCAAGATATCCAAATGGCTAAATTATATATATATATGTAAAATGTTTTTTTCATAGTCACCAAGTTATACTAGAGTGGGTATCCGGATGAAATGAAAACTTTTTAGCCGGTGATACAGAAAAACTAATCCCTGATAAAGCTATTGAAGGTGTTAAAGTATAACTACTGTTTTGATGTGCATAATTCCCGTATGCATCTAATCTTTTAGTGTTTGTAAGAGAACCTACAGAATAATACATATAACTTGATAACGTCTTTAAATATTCCGAATCAATACCTTTAGCCTTGTTATCAGGAAGGTTTATTTTTAGTGCATAGCCTCCTGCTCCCTTTTTCCATTTATTACTATCTTTGGTATATTCAGCACTTTTACTTTTTGATGGGTTTCCTATTGTAGGGTAGGTTGTCCAATTCTGTTGACCATACTGAGTACCTGGATTAGGTGCCCAGTAAGATGAATTAATGCCTATACCTATAACATCTACATATGTTTGGCTTGGCAGTTTAGACCAGACTACACTATTTTTTAATCTATATTCCTTTGATGATAACTTGGTAATAGTAGTAGTCATTTTTTTATAAGATGTAGTTGAAAAATCACTACTTGCTCTAGACTTTAGAGTGTCGTTTAATTTATTAATTTCATCATAATAGGTTTCTTCGTCTAATTCTTTTATAATTGGTTCATTATTTGAAATCGAATATGCAATAGTCACACGAGGCTCGATAATTTTAATATAATTTGTATTTGTGCTAATAACTTCACCTTTTAAGTCTTTATTAATCTCATACTCTTCATTAGACATTGTTTCGATTTCTGAATCAGTAAATCCTAAATTTAGTAATCGATTTGTTTGAGCAAAATCTAGATTATTTGAAAATATTACAGTATTTTCGTCTTCTTGGTTAAGATCGTAAAATGGAATTAATGTATTTGCTGCAAAAGAAATCGGACTTGCCCCATCATTATAAACTGCCGTTATAGGCATCTGACTATACTTAGTATTTACCACTCTGCCTATAAGAATAGACTGTGCTGTTAAACTAGATTGTGTACTTACTTGATTAATAGTTTTTTCGTTACTTGGTTTCACAATCTCTTCAGCATGGGATTTCATAGGAATAATAGAACCTAATATCGTTGCGATTATTGTTATAACAATTACGTTTTTAAATTCCAACAAATAACTCATAGAAAATTGTCACCTTCTAACTTTTATTCCAATGCAGGGATCTATTAATAGATTTTATCTTTAATTAATTTCATTATGTGATTGTTATCACTTAATCCTGTAACAAAATTCCAATTAACGTAAAAGTAAATAACCTCATCATTTATTAATGACATCTTTATCGGTTTCGCTGATTCTAAGAAGAAAAGTCTAGATTGAGTCATGAATAATTTTGAACTAACTGTTCTATCATTTTCCAATTTCAAATCAATAATATTGTGCCATTTAATAATTTTCCAATCTTTAAACTCAATTCCATCATCATGAATAACTAATTCTCCATGATGTGAAAGTAAGTTTTTAACATGAACTCTAGTCATTAATGATAATTTCTTTTTTTCAATTTCAATATTAGTTGCACCATGAAAGATTAATTTTTTCATTTTCTCAACTCCTAATACTTTTTTGATAAACTAATATATCAGATATCAGCCGTTTAACACGCTATTTTCTGGAGCAACATCTATTAGATCTAAAGTAAAGTGTTATTAATATCCTTTATTATTAATCTAAAAAACTCTTCCTTGAGTCCATTCACTATAATCAAATACAGGGCAAATATGTAACGATATTTAATCTATTTACCCTGAACTATATTAGTTAATTATTATACTCAATAGTCTTTTCTATTTGATCTTCTGTAATTCCCAAGCCATACCATGTTGGTGGTGGAAGTAAAACTCTTTGTTTGTTTCCATCTGAATAATGTATTGATGGTCTAATCACCGTGACTGCATAAGGTGATTTTTGAAAATCAAATTTAATGGGAACTTCTTCTTCTTTTTGTTTATTTACATCGATAACGAATGGTTTAATATTTAATACTTGTTCACCACCCAATTCCGCATCAAATTTGTTTATTACAATTTTATTGCTACTGTTATTTTGTAAACTATAGATGTAATTATTTTCTTCACCTCTAATAATAGGATAACTGTTACCTACTTCCAGCGGCTTATCCGAAGTATCTTTAATTACATTTATTCCTAATTCTCCAACATCATATTTTTTCAAACCACTCTTAGTTAGTATGGTTATTTCCCTTATTGCTGTTTTTCCTTCAGACTTACCGACAATATTAAGCACCAAATTTTTCACATGATACTTTCCAATCTTAGCTCTTCCATTAACTTTAAAGCTTTCAATACTAATAGAATTTTCATTTTCATTACTTAACATGATTGAATCAATTTTAGTAAAAAAGTCTTTCTTATCACTTGAATAAATATAGGTGAAATTTAGTGGTGTTTCTTCTCCTACTCCAAGACTATATGACCCATTAATAGGAAGAAATGTATTTGATATTGGTATAACTACATTAGTTGGGTATGATTTACTTTTCTTATTAAAAAAAGTTATTTGACCTGTCAATAAAACTAGTAGAAAGATTGAGACAATAATTAATAAAATAATAAATAATATTTTTTTGATATTCATATTTTTACTTAGATAGATCTCCTATTTTTTTAGTAAACGTTTACAAAATTATCATAACATTATTAACGGTAAAATTTACTAAAACTCATTGTTATCATTGTGAACATTTTCACATTTTGTTCAACATCCTCATTTATTTCTTTCGGAACATATGACTCTGGAACAAGACTTTAATTCTATGAACAATGCTTCCAACGATATTCAATCTCATTTTTGTAATTTCACTACACATTTTATATCTTCTATAAAATAAAAAAGTACTGAATAATCAGTACTTTCAGCTTCGATTCATCTAGAACTTTATCTTTGATCAAAATTTATCCACTTTTGACATAATATCAACCATATAAATGATTCAATTAAAACGATTTGATTATAAATAGAAAAAGTTTCTGGGAAATCATAAGAAAAATATTTGCCGAAATTATCCCAACGTTGAAATATATTATGTCTTTAATTTTTAATCCCAATAGAACAGAAAATAATAATGAAAAAATAATAGGTGTAATATATTTATAATTTTGTAAGGTAAAGAATAATTGATTATTAAATAGTAATAAAAGATATGTTATTAAAAATAATATTTCATTAACTAAGAAAATAGTATTTAATACTTTTTCTTGATTTTTTTTATAATCTAAATTATATGTTGTAAATCTGTCTAAAATAAAGTTAAACAAAATATTAATAAAAAGAATTAATATTAGCATGACAAATAATATAGCAAATATAGCTATTATTATATTTGATTGTGACCATTGAATTTTATAAAAGTTCTTAATTTCTATAAATAATAGAAAAATGATCCCAAATAATAGAGAAAAGTTCATAAAAAACATTGGTTTTGAATTCATAATACTAATCTCTCAATGTCATATATACTATTTAATAATTGTTCTTTGTGATTTATTATAAACACAAAAGATTCGCTATTGAAAATTCTGTCCTTAACCAGTTCGCATGTAGCCATGTCTAAATGCTCAAAAGGTTCATCCAAGAACAAATATTCCCAAGGATAGTCAGTAAATAAAGCTGATATAATTATTTTTTGCTTAGTTCCTTTAGATAAGTCCTTGCAAGAAGTATGTCGGTTACTCTCTAATCCTAGTAGTTTTATTAATTCATCAAGGTTGATGAATTGCTTTGGAATTTTTAACATCTTATTAAGGTAAAATAGTAGAAAATCTTCTAAAAGCATATAAGGTTCGTAAAACGGGGTTGATGGAACGAATAGGGTTTTACTTTTATTGTAATTTAGGAAGCAATTCCCTTCATTGACCTTGTTTATTCCCAACATAATATTTAATAGTGTAGTTTTTCCTGAACCGTTTTTACCTTGTAACCAGTATTTTTTATTATCTAATAGGGTTAAACTAAAATCTTTAAAGATATAGTTTTCCTCATGATAGAAAAAATCAATATTTTTTAATTCAATCAAAAAAAACACCTCTCAGTAGCTTCAATTGCTGCAGATATAATTAAAAGAAAAATAGAAAAAAAGATTAATTTAATATAATTAGTAAAATTCAACTCTTTTTCTATAAAAATATCTCTGAATAAAACCCATGACATATACACCCATATTGTCATAGCATATAATTCAAATAAAAAATGAGGAAGAAATAAAAATAGTGTATTTTCAAAATTATATTGTAGAATGTAGATTTTTAATGATCCCACTGTAATATATAAGTCTATTAATAATTTTCCAACTCCTAGTATTGGTATTATATAAAAGATAACAGCCATTAAATTATTGGAAAATATTTTAAAAACATTTTCTGGCTTGCATGCAATATTCTTATATACTGAATCAGAATTTATATTAGATGGTACATCGACTAAAATTAAAAATAGAATAAATAAGCAAATTATACATAAAAAATATATATTTAATATTTTAATAAAAATCACCCAATGTAAATTACGTTAAATGCAATAAAACCAAAAAACAATTCCATGAAAAAAAAGTAAAAGAAATAATTTTTTTGTCCTTTAAATGATTCATACATTACTATTTTATATGTAAATAGTAATAAAAGATAAAAAGCGAAGGCATTTACTATTATAAAAGTTAAAATGTGTATATGATAAAATCCTTTATTTATTAAAAAAAGAATAATTAAAATATTCATGCCTATAAAAGTAAGGAAAGTATTCTTGTATAAAATTGTTTTCTCATAAATCTTTATAAAAGGAACTCTTAAGTATTTGAATTGCATAAACAGTTGTCTGTAGTTAGCGTTTGCATATATTAATTCTGAGTAAATAAATAAATTGGCACATAAATAAAACAATGGAATATTTATCACTGCGTATAAAGGTATACGACCAAAGCCTAACCAATTAAAAGAAATGAATATCAGAAACATCCCAAATGCAAATAATAATAAAATGAGTTTTAAAACTTTTATAAAGTTCTTTTGATTTTTATTCTTTATATATACAAGGTAAAGTATGTTTAATGTGATAAATTGTAATATAGATACAAGTGAGATAAGAAAACTAGTTAAAGAAATGTAAGAGAAAACGTAGCTTAAAAAAACAAAGATTAGGACAATTATCATCCAAATAAATACCATAATTTTCTCTTTTAAATAAAAAAACAAAAATAAATATCTATCTCCGTAAAACTTATAGACATCATACTGTAAGGTTGAAATAATATTCTTGTTCCCGCTAATCATTGTCACCAATGTAAACAAAAATAGTATATTAATATCCAATGATATAAAAAAGACATTAAATCTATTAAATAGATACAATAGCTCAACTGGATAACAAATAATAAGAAAAATACATAGGAATAGTAAAACTATCCCTATGAATTTAACTAATAATTTATTTATTTCAGATTTTATTAACAAGCTATTAAAAATAGTTTTAACCTCTTCACTTTTTAACTTTAAAATAGCTTTTAACATATATATCTATTTAGCTACTTTTACCATGTAGTTGCATAACCTTTTCCATATTTTGAAATAATTTTTTTAGCGGTAATAACAAGTGCAGTTGAAATAACTCCATATCCCACAATAATCGCAACTAGACTAATGATCGTTGTAATAGTACTAAATGTATCAATAATGGTTATAACTTTTCCAGCTACTGTAGTCGAGATACCCAAGTTAGCTGCAAGATGTGGCAAAGAAATCGTTAAAGTTGAAAGCAATACAGCCATTCCTAATACATAAAAAATTATTTTTTTATTCCTCAATAAAGACATGATAATGCCCCCTTTTTTAATTGTTAGAGTCTAATACCCCTGCTAGTGAAATTAATCCATATCTAAAAGACTATGTTACCAACTTCACCATTAACATGAGCAAGATCGAAATACAATTACCGTTACAATTACATCTGTTAATGAACCTTGCTTGGCAAAGAGAATGCGGTGTGGTTAGTGCTTTGCGGGTGTATACTATATACCCATTACAATAGTTTTCCTTACAAAATCAGTTGAAAAATTTCTTAAATGTAGAATGAAGTCATAACCTAAACTAAAATGGTTACTTATTATGCTCAGTTGTCTTTTCCATTTATTCTTCTGCAATTCCCATTCATGTTTTATTTCATATCATATCTCCTAGTTTTTTAGTAAACGTTTACGGAATTAGCTTAACACCTTAAAAGGTAAATTTTACTAAAATACAGTGTCATTTTTGTGAACGATTTCACATTTTTATCTACGGCTGCGTTTACTCCTATCGAAACCCCATATAAATTTAACAACTATGATTCTATTAACATGCATTATTCCTATATTTTTAGGTAATCTTCACAAAGGTACTTTTAAAAGTAAAAATTTGTAACGTTTTACTAAAATTTTCACAAAAATTCCACTAAATACATTCCGAAGATTACTATAATTAAAAAAACATTAAAAGGAGTAATTGAAGATTATGGATGAGGATAAGAAGGATTTTACTTTATATAGAATACTATCTATTTCATCGGGTATGCAGTCTTTATTTCTTATGTTAAATACTCGTTTTATGATGAAAAGTATCGTGAATGTAGTTGTAACATGTTTATTTTTTTTAAGTTACTTAATTATTTTTATAGTAATGCCTAAAACTAAACGAAATTATCAATATATTTTTTTAAGTTTTGTATTATTTGTTTGTATATTAATATTTGTTAATAAGTAAATAGCGGTGGTCAGCATTGAATAAGTTGGTGCTAACCTCCGCTATTTTAAATTGTTTCAGTCCAGTAAGTTTTTATTAATTTTGTACGCGCTGAGTCACTGTATATATATTGTGTCTAAGAATTCTTGTTTTTCCAGAGTAATAGTATTGAACAATATCTTTTCCGTCGATTAGGCCCTGGGGTTTATGTTGAAATAATGTGTTAAGCAAAACTAGCAAATGAAGATGCCATACACCCTGGAACAAATAGACCCGCTAATCCAGCAGCTATTGTACCTGCTAACTCTTTAGAGGTTGATTTCCTGTAGTGAAATTTATTGTGTAGCATATGAAAATTTTGAACTACCTTCTGGAGGAGAGGCAATAGCTCTTGGTCTTATATCAATAAAAGATTTTGAATCTAATATTAAAGGACTAAACGCTAGAATACTATCATCAACTAAGTTCGTCTCATCTATTGTTTGGTATAAAGTATTAGTTTCTTGAGCATGAGAAATAGTTGAAATTATTGTTCCTATAACTTCACATATTGTTCGATTATTCCCATAATATACCTTTTGAAATATGATAAGCTTAAAGAAAATACTTTAAGGAGCTGGATTATGTTTAAATCAGCAGTAATAATTAGTTTTCTTCTAGTAGTTATACTAAGTACCTATTTTCTAATGCAAAGAGAGTGGCAAAGTGCTATAAAAATATGGGCTTTTTATGGTGGTATTTTATCTATTGCAGTTTACTTTTCTTTTTATCAAAAAAAGAAAAAAGTAGACTAATATCTATTCACCAATAAACATACCAATACTTGTTGGTACTGTAGATTCACCCATTATAAAATTATATCGACTTAATAGTTTTGACTCTGTAGGTTCTTCTATCACTAGAAGAGCCTTTGTTTTTTTAGGAAATTTATAATTAAAAATATTAGTCCTCTTATCCACTAAACCCTTTAGCAATAAAGGTTTAGAAATAGCTTCCATTTCTTCGTTTAGTAAAATAATAGAAACCATTGAATTATTGGAAATGTTATTAATTCCTAATTGTGTAGCTTTTTCAAAGTTAGATGTATATTGATTTTTAGAAGATAATAGAAATACTTTATCCATATCTTCAAATAACCGATCTATTTTAATTGGATATTTTTTGATAAGGTATGTCTCGTTTTCAATTGGTAAATTTATATCAGGAAAATTCGTTTTTATTGATTTGTTGACTATACTTAAAGTACTAAAATGAATAAACGATCCAGAATCTTTTAAATCTGAACTGGTCAAAGCTATGAAACTTAAATCTCCATTGTCCATTTTATTTGCAAATTTTATGTTCAAAGATACATCCAACTTACCAGTAATATTTGTGTTGTTTCTTAATATAAAATAGTTTGCATTAGAATTATCAGTATTAAATTTTAGCAATTTATTACTTACTAAACCTAATATATATATATCCTCTGGTTTCTCCATTTTAAAGTTCACCAAAAAGTGAGTATCTAATTCTTTTATCTGCTTCTTTAATAAATAGTAATTTAAAATTCCATTGTTTTTTGGATTGTGTATAATCTTTGAGTTTAACCCCTGTTTAGATGACAAGGTCATAGACTGGACCACATATGATTTATCATTTGTTTGAAGCGGTGTTTCTTTTTCAATGCTGACAGATTGTATTGTAGCTACATTATTTGTATTCTCACGTATTCCATAAATAAACAAGCTATAAATTAAAAATAAACTTACACATATTGCTATTGTTTTAATCAAAAAAAATTTTTTATTCAACTTAAATACTCCTATTTTCATAAATTTCCTAAATAAAAAATACAGTGTTTTTTATACACTGTATTTTTACCTAATAAATTAAGTCGTTGTCTTATAAGAACTTGAACCTCTATAAGTTGAATTTGGAATTTTTCCATAAGAATTCATTACTTCAACAGTATGACTTGTTTTTGTAGTATAGGTTCCTTTCGCAACAGTGAAATTCTTAGAAGCAGTAGCAGTAGCAGTAGTACTACTTGATGCTTCCTTACTAACTGATGAAATTTTAGTACCATAATTGTTATATAAACTTGCCGTAGTATAAACAATTACAGGACCTATTGTATTATTTGAATATGTTTGACCTTTATAAGTAATATTTGTTGATGAATTAACATCAATCCCAGAACGACCATACATAACAGTTTGTGAAATAGGTGTTCCGTATTTGTTTATTAAAGAGACTTTTCCACCATAAGCAGCATTTACATTAGAATGTAGACCAAAACTAGAAAGCAAAAGTGAAGACAAAGCAGCAATACCAACTAACTTTTTTTAAAAAAAATCCTCCTTTAATTTAGATTACAACCTTTTAGACTTAACCAATTAGTCAATTTCATAGTAAACTAAAACACTTGGTAAATTATCCTAAAATAAGAAAGTTTTGTGAAGATTAAACAATATCCAAATAAAATCATTGATGTTGTAGATGTAATA
Source organism: Gottfriedia sp. NPDC057948 (assembly GCF_042887255.1). Taxonomy (NCBI): domain Bacteria; kingdom Bacillati; phylum Bacillota; class Bacilli; order Caryophanales; family Bacillaceae; genus Gottfriedia; species Gottfriedia sp. NPDC057948. The sequence continues at coordinate 13,712 of NZ_JBHVPN010000029.1, read as the reverse complement.
CTAAATGTTTTTGGAATTATATAAGGATGGATTACTTCAAAAATATATAAGTGATGGTATCTTACTCAAAGGGAGTTCATTTACAAAGTTTTAGAGAAAAAGTGATTCCGCTACCTCTGGAATCACTTTTTCCGTTGTCATATAAGTTAATTTATAACGGGAAGAAATGAAGATACATATTAATAAACTCTATGAAAATATTGAAAAACTATTTAATCTTCACAAAGGTACTTTTAAAAGTAAAAATGTGTAACGTTTTACTAAAACATTCACAAAATTTCCACTAAAATTCATTCCCAAGATTACTATAATTAAAAACAATATATATTAAATAAAGAGGTGATCGATTTGATAGCTAAAGTTTTCTAATCATTTCAAAATATACTAATGAAAAATTATTTTGATAGATAAACTAAAAAAGGAGTAATTGAAGTTTATGGATGAGAATGTTTTTCTAAAGGATGAAAAAGAAGCTTTTACTTTTTATAGAATACTATCTATTTCATCGGGGATGCAGTCTTTATTTCTTATGTTAAATACTCGTTTTATGATGAAAAGTATCGTAAATGTAGTTGTAATATGTTTATTTTTTTTTAGTTACTTAATTATTTTTATAATACTGCCTAAAACTAAACGAAATTATCAATATATTTTTTTAGTTTTGTATTATTTGTATGTATTTCAATATTTGCTATTAAATAAAATAGCGGAGGTCAGCATTGAATAATTTGATTCTAACCTAGCTATTTTAAATTGTTTCAGTCCAGTAAGATTTTTTAATTTTGTACGAACTGAAACGTTGTGTATATATAGATTGTGTTTTGGAAACTCTTGTTTTTCCAGAGTAATTTATTTCATGATATTTCACAAAAACCTATTTCATTATTGTCATCTAGAATTTACTTAATTCATTTAAACTTTTCGTAAAATTTAGTGGGTAACTTCTGCTACTCCAAGACAAAATGTCCCATTTACCCATTAATAGGTTGTGTCTCTTTGTCACACTTGTGAATTCACATTTTTTAACATAAAACATGATACAACACGAAAAGCCCCAGTCAAACCGGGGTCAATTATTCAAACAAAGTGGTAATGCTTCCTATTCAGGCCGCTTAATCTGGATCTTTGTCTTTATATATTCAGTATGAGATTTTTCTTTCTTATCAACCCAGCTTACTTTTATAGAAATCTCACTTAATTTCGTAATTGCGTCTTCAAATGTCTCTTCAGGGAATAAGTTAAAACTTCTACCTGCAGAGATACCTCCTGGAGATTTAATAGATGGAGAAATTGTGAACTCCTTAGAAACTGCTTTATCTGAAAAAGATTTTTTCACTAAAATGTTCGTAATCAACAAATCGGGAGTATACAATACTTCATAAGCATTAATTGGTAATTGACCTGAGACGATGACATTTTTCATGTATGTTTTTGCTTTTGAAACTCTAACATCAATCTCTATTCTTCCCTCAGCAGACTGATAAGTTTCAGCTCCAATTTGAAAGTTTTTACTATTTGATAAGAACTCAGATGGATTTTTCTTCAAAATATCTGCCGATTCAACTTTCATCGTATCGTCACCATTTTTCTTTGTTGGAGAAGTTTTTTCTGTAGTGGTTGGTGTAGAAACAGGTTTCGATTCTAGTGATTCAATTTTTTCACAAGCTATGAAAATCGACATAGTTATAACTATGGCAATTAATTTTTTTAGTTTTTTCATTTTATGAGAACGGAATAGGGTCCCCCCTATTCCTCTCCTCCTTTTTTAGTTTTTGTCCTTTATACCAGTTTGTCCAAGCTCGATCAGAAATAATTTTGTAGTAAGTTGAATAAGCAACTTTAAACGTAGAGCTAGGGAACTTGCTACAGCAGAACAAGAAGAACATTTAAACATGCTTTAAATGCTTATCGTTCTAAAAAGAACAATGAACCTAGTTTTTTAGTAAACGTTTACGAAATTAGCTTAACATTTTAAAAGGTAAATTTTTATAAAACTCATTGTCTTTTTGTGAACAATTCCACATTTTATCTACAGCTGCGTTTACTCCTATTGAAACCACATGAAAATTAAACAACTATGATTCTATTAACATTCATTATTCCTATATTTTTATTTAATCTTCACATAGGTACATTTAAAAGTAAAAATTTGTATAGTTTTACTAAAACTTTCACAAAAATTCCACTGAATATATTCTACAGATAACTACAATTAGAGACATAAATAAATTATTTTCATAAGAGGTGATTGTTATGGTAGATAATCTAGTAAATTAGTTTTCTAATAAATTTTAAAAATATATAGGAGGGAAATTTACTATGGTTTTTAAACTGTACTCATTACTTAATTAAAAAATAAAAATACAAATCTTGTACTTCAAAAAATAATCGGAGGTCAGTCTGATTATCAAACGAAGAAATAAACACAGTTTTTTATTACTATTATGCACACTTTTTTTTGTTGGAGGACTTTCAAATGGCTTTGCTAATGCTGAGGAAATTCAAAATACATCCACCGAAGAAATACATACTTTATCTGAAGAACTAGTGAGTCCAGTTCAATTTAATACTTTAGAAAGCATAAAATTACAAAATTTAGGTTTCTCACCTGATGAAATTAATAGTATGTCAGTTGAAGAATATAATGATTTCAAAAGTTTATATGGATCAAATTTAACTACAGATGAAAACTACTATAAGATAACACAAGAGATTCCTTACTCCGAGCCTTCTGTTGAGGAAATCTCAAAAGCTCAAGCAATTAATGAGATTAATGCAACAAAGTTAGCTCGAGGTACTTCCTCTAAAACAACTGGTTATTTAAAAATGACGACTTCTTCTTCAAAATTAAGTAATGGAAATACTCTATTAAAAAACTCGTTTACGTGGCTAAAATCCCCAAATATGAAATTAACTGATGTAGTTGCTATTACCCATTCTGCAAGTTCTGTAAAAATTCCAAATACCGATAAGTTTAGTTATAAATACACAGATGGTAAAGGAATACATTCAGTTGGAGCAACAAGTACCACAAAAAATAAAAACGGAATCGCTAAAAAATTCAATTTAAAAGATATGGGGATTAATATGGCACCATATAATCACAACGGTTATCTTTCAGTTGAGGTAACTAAAGGAAATAAAAATGATATAACAGCTAATGCTTATGGTCACTATGCACATATTATTTTGGGTGTAACATCATCAATAGACATTAAAACAGGAAGTATAGGAGTTGGGATATATTGTACCAGTTCTTATATGGATGAAACTATGATTAAATTCAATTATTAGTAGAGGTTACTTAAATGAAAAATATTTTTATTTTTGCAATCACTTCACCTATTGTATTTTATATTTTTTCATTAATACTCTTTTTACTTAATTTTAATGAAATAACCTCGTTCTTTATTACTCTATCTATATATTTAGGGGTAATAATTGGTCTTTTATACAAAATTTATAAAAATATAAAATAGTTATACCTTATCATTTAATTTGGCGTGGTTACCCTAAATTGAGTAACTGGGTAAGTGCCTAAATGAGGGTAACGTATGCAAATCCAATTTAAAATACATTTAGTTTGGTAAAGGAGACTATGTATATACAACTTAATAGGAAGAAAAATAAGAAAAAGTCTTTTATTAAAATTTAGTTTAATCTTAGTAATTCTAATATCAAGTACACTATGCTATGGCTTCTATCAATATAAAAATGGTATTCAGTTAGGTGAAAAGAACACTAATAAAAAAAATATAAAATTTAACTCTACTAAAATACCTAATAAAACCACCATCCTATTGCTAGGAGAAGATGCTCGTAAAAAAGGTGGAAGCTCACGAACTGATTCAATTATGCTGTTACAATACAATAAAAAACACGAAACAAAATTAGTTTCAATTATGAGAGATAGTTATGTTTCAATTCCGGGTTATGGAAAACACAAGATTAACGCAGCCTATTCTTTCGGAGGGGTTGAACTTTTAAGGCAAACGATTCAACAAAATTTTGGCATTGAAATTGAATATTATGCAATAATTGATTTCAAAGGTTTTGAAGAAATGATTGATGAGCTTGCTCCAGACGGAATAACAATTAATGTAGAGAAACCAATGGAAAGTCATATCGGGGTCAGTCTTAAACCTGGGGTTCAACAATTAAATGGTAAAGAGCTCTTAGGATATGCAAGATTTAGACATGATTCTAAAGGTGATTTTGATCGTGTTGTTAGACAACAAAAAGTGCTGGAAGCTATTAAATCCCAAGTACTTACTATTAAAGGAATTGCAAGTTTGCCGAAAACGTTGGGGGTTATCCAACCATAGATACAAACCAACTTGTCTACAATGGACTTATTAAAAATAAGTTCTGATTACATAGTTAAGGATAAAGACAAAGATGTAGAGACATTGAGAATTCCTATAAACAACACTTTCACACCAAAAAGATATGAAAAAGCCGGTGAAGTATTGGAGTTAGATGCTGAAAAGAACAAAGAGGCATTGCAACTGTTTTTAAATTACTAAAAGGTACTGTCTTTTGACATAAAAATTCCTCCGTATGCTTCTATTTTGGTTGGCGTACCAAGAATAGTTTAGCACCTGGGGAATTTTTTTAATACCACGCTGTAAGCTTTTTAGAATCCTAGGCCTAGCCTAGGGTTTTCATTTCCTCTACAAAACCCAATTTTCACAAAAAAAACACCTTAACCTCCTCAACCTCTAATGTTTCAGGATCAACTTTTTCTTGGTTTGATAAAAAGCAATCGTATTTTTTATCCTGTACTTGTTCATCTAAAATTACTCACAGGGTCCCTTCCCTTCTTTGAACCCATTATATCCAGTGTTATGAATGATTGCAGGTCTCTTTTCACTGAGTAGACAACCGTAATCTCTACTAAACTATTAATAATCAGGTATTTTCTACTATTTAACAGTGGCTATCTACAAGTATTTTCAATAAAATTAAAATATTGTTAGAAATGTAAACTTACAATTAGATATTGGAGGAGTATTGTGTCAAATTATAAATCACAACTGAAACGCATTGTCGAAGGATTAAAACATACAGATCCAGCGATTCGACATGATGCAATTTTTGAATTAATCGAACTATCAGAAGTCGATGACCTACAATTTAATTTATTGACTTTGGAATGGTTAGCAAAAGAAGCCGCTTATCCATATCCAACATCATTTAAGGTATGGGATGAACCTAGTTACCATCTAATCAAATTCATCTCTGATTTTGAAATACCTGAATTAACAGAGGCCTTAATAAAATATTACCCTGAATATAGTAAGGCTGCTAAAGAAGAAGTATTTCGATACATAACCTCCTTTGACGGAGAAGAGAATGAACTAGCAATCTTGGAATTAATTGAACAAGATATTCAAAACAAACAAGTTGTCTTACCATTAGATGTTCTATACGACAATCCTGGCATCATTATTAAACTATTAGAAAAACATACTGAATTATTTGAAGTGGAAGAATATAAAACTACTTTTTACCGTTTGTTGTCATACTGTTTAGATAAAAATTATTTAGACCGTTTCAAAACAAAATACATCGCGCCATTGTTATTAGTGGATTATCAAAAGCAAGTAGATGAATTTCTTCCTTATCAAAATGATTATGATAGTAAGTTTGTGTATGGCTCATGGAAAGAAACCTATTTACAAATCCGTTCAATTATGGCGATCTATCTATCTTTAATGGAGTATTACTTTAATGATGAGATGACACCTTTTATAAAAGAAGCAATGACATTTACTGACCCGTTTATTCGAACTAACGCAATTATTGCCGCTCTTCAACGTGACATTGACGTACCTGAAGAACTACTGATGGACTGTGCTACAAATATAGAATCCACAGAATACTTTTATTGGGAAATACTCAGAATTCGTAAAGAACACTTATTCCCTATTAAAGAGAAAAAACAAGAATACTTTGCTAAAAGTCACTTGTTTCTTCATATCGTACAAGAACATGATTTTGTCCCTGAAACAATCGAATTAGTTAAACAGCTTGATATTGAAAACTCATATAACCAACCAATCCGTTATTATTTAGCTTCCGTTTCACATGATGACCAAGTCATTCCAGCATGGGTAGGTGCTTATGCTCTTGAGGAAGACGAAGATTCTGTCCATATGTGGGAAGGTACTTATTTAGAAGATGGACAGTTCAATGAGAAATCGATTGAAGAACATGTACAAGTATTTATGGACAAAAGAGAAAATGAAAAAGAAGAAGATGCTTCAATTTTATATTACGAAAGTAAGCCTAAATTAAGTAAATGGTTCTACACTTGGTACCTCTTACTAGCTGTGCGGGGATACCGAGCATTTACCACAATGGACCCAGTATACATTACTTTAACAACTTTATTTGCAGTTTTAATCGTTTCATATCAAATCTATAAAACTAAACTATTAAAAAACAAAATCGAAATCGTCGGCAATGTTGTCCGATATACCGAAAAGGATGCTCACTCTCAGATTTTACTAGAAGACATAAAAAAAATAACAATTCAAAAGTCTAACATGAAAACAAGAATGCTTGATCGACGTTCCAAAGTTGTTGCCATTTACAACAAACAAAACAAAGTAGCATTAGAATTCCCATTAGAATGTGTATCTTACGATGAATTTGCAATTGTTGTAGATGAACTGACGGATCATTTAAAAGAACAACCACATATTCAACAGCAATGATTTAATAGACACAAAAAGCCTGTATCCACGATTATCAAGTAATCAATGATACAGGCTTTTTATTTTATAACTTAATATATTTGTGATTCTGTTCTTTCAAGTAATCATTTACCTTCCTTATATCGATAAAAAAATCTTCTAATTGGCAGCACAACATAAAATATTGAAATAAATAATCCAACAACAAACGGTTTCTATACAATCGTATGAACAAAATATACTGTTCCTTAATAAGATTCTTATTCATTTAGATGAAAATATTGAATTTATCGCTAATGGGACACTTGATTACCAACATCTCTATATAATGGAATCCCCATTTTGTATATATAAAGTGAAAGACGAACAGTTTAGTCTACTACATAAAGAATATCCTAGACGTTCATTTAAAGATGAATTTAATGGTAAGGACTCCCATATGGTGAATGAACCCTACGTAAGATGTTATTTTCAAACTGATGAACTTATTTTACAAACAGATGACTCATACTCATATAAGATTTATATTGAGAGTAAAGATGAGTATTGGATTATTACGTTTTTCGTGAATCTTCAAGACGAAGTTACATTGCAAGAATTCTTAGAAAATAGTATACTTTTAGGACAAAGTGAGATATTACAAACAGCAGATATTCATAGAATCCTAAAGTCCCACTCTAAGATTATTAGCGAAAAACCATTGGTTAATTCAAAATAATAAGAGAGGTGAATTATATGTTAAAAGAAGAATCTAGAAGAATAAACGAAAGAAATAGAAAAAGATATAGTAAAGTTCGAGCTTATGCAAATAATTCAACTGGTGCTGTAACAGTAACAATTGGTGATCGAACTATTGTTGCAAAAGATAATTCACTAGAAAGTGTTATAGGCGAAGTTCGAAAACAACGTAAAGATCGATTAGCGCAAAGTAGAAATCAAACTGCACGATTTATGGAAAAATTAAATAGTATAGGAAACAAATAGGAGCCATAAATGCGGCTCCTATTTTTAATATTCTTTGATTTTTTTTAAAAACTCGTTTGTTTTCTGTTTTGACAATTTCAACTTTCTCTCTCGCTCTTCCCTATTCTTCTCAATAATTTTCTTAATCGTTGGAAGTTCCTTCTTTTTCATTACACTACCTCCTCATAAGAAAATATTCACAGTTTCATTTCGTATACCAATGAAGTTAAATATTTTTAGAATTAGTATTCAGAATATATAGTTTGGTAATTCTTTCAGCATGGTTATGTTCTTGTGTATCTAACGATGAATTCGCATTTGTTGTAGATGAACTGACAGATCATTTAAAAGAACAACCACATATTCAGCAGCAATGATTTAATAAAAAAAGCCTGTATTACGATTACCAAAGTAATCAATGATACAGTATCTTTATTTTATAACTCAGTATATTTGTGATATTGTTCTGTCTAGTACCCATTTACCATCCTTATAGACATAATAAAAATCTTCGCTTCGTTTATCATTTTTATTAATTGGCATAATATCGATTTCAAGTGCCCTACCTTTTCCAAGGACACTAACCTCAACATCACCCCAGCCTTTCATACTACTAATCTGATAAACACTTTCAACATTTCCTCTTGTTTTCATTCTTTCTTCGAATAAAGTTAGCGATTGTTTCGTTAATTCTGCTTTTGTTTCATTTCTAAAATAAACCATATTTTCGATTGGTTTATAAATACTAACCGAAACTATTAAAAAGATCCCTAACAACCCGATTGTTCTAAGAGTAGCTTGAAAAGAATACCTGACTGTTTTTTTAAAGTATGTTCCTATCAATAAAAAATAAAAAAAATACGTTAAACCAATAACTAAAATTGAAAGTGCAAAATCAAATATTGAAATAAATAACCATCCACCAACAAATGATTTTGTTTGGGGTATACCAAAGCAAATAGCTATTCCTACAGTTAATAAAAATGGAGAATAGTACAATAATTTAATTTTCATAGTTAACCTTTAAAAATGATAAATACAGTATTGTTATTAAAATAATTGTACCATTTTGAGTAAAACATTAATTCCTTCAATAGTAGGGTATTTTATGTAGCACTATTCTTCCTTAATAGATAAAAAGAGCCAATAATTTGGCTCTTAGTTTTTCTACTATCACAATTCTGGACTTATTCATTGCCTAAAACAAAACAGGAAAATCTCAAACGAGACTCCCCTAAAATAACTGACTTAAAACCCAACTCTCATCGTATCAGGATGTGAACCTGCTCGACTATCTTGGTTTAATGCATCAATGTTTTCCATGTCTTCTTGTGTTAATTCAAAGTCAAAAATATTTGCGTTTTCGATGATACGGTTTTCTTTGATTGATTTTGGAATTGTTACTACATCATTTTGCAAGTCCCATCTTAAGATGACTTGTGCTACTGATTTATTATATTTATGAGCAATCTTTGTTAACACTGGTTCCTCTAGAAGCTGACCTCGTTTTAAAGGTGACCATGCTTCCATTTGAATCCCTTCATTTTTACAGAAAGCTAATAGCTCTTTTTGAGTTAAGTGTGGATGAAACTCTACTTGGTTAACCATTGGTTTAATGTCGCAGTCACTCAATAAGTCTTGTAAATGGTGAATTTGAAAGTTACTTACACCAATTGCACGGACACGACCGTCTTTGTATAATTTTTCAAGCGCCTTCCAAGTATCTTTATATTTGTCAACACCAGGCCAGTGAATGAGATAAAGATCTAAATAATCTAGCCCTAATAAATTCAGACTCGTTTCGAAAGCTTGCAAAGTAGTTTCATAGCCTTGGTCTGAATTCCAAACTTTACTCGTTACAAATAATTCTTCTCGAGCAATTCCAGATTCTTTAATGGCCTGACCAACGCCTTCTTCATTTTTATAAATTGCAGCAGTATCGATGCTGATATAACCATTTCGGATTGCGGCTTTTACGGATTCCACAACTTCTTCTCCTTCTGAAACTTTGAAAACGCCTAAGCCTAATCGTGGCATTTTTACTCCATTATGTAATGTTACTGTTTCTTTTAGATTTGTTAGCATCTTAATGACCTCCAATTTTTTATTTTATACTAACTGCAAAGTTTTTTTCGCAGCGCGTACCTTTCCATATATTGAATTGCATGATCTGTAACTTGATCATAATCCCCTTTTTTAACAGCTGCAATTAAATTGCCTCCAACCCCTACTGCTACACTACCGTTTCAGATCCATTTTTCTATTATATCTAAATCTACTCCTATTTTAGGTAAATAAAAAAGGATTGAGTTCTGTTTGTTCAGAATCCAATCCTTGCTACGATTTATGTAAAAAATTCAGGGCGTGATTAATTAACTAAAAATAGAGATACTGGTATTGACATCTCTTTTGCTTAGCTTAATAGAAACTCCATTTTTCTATATTTTGTTGCCATTCCAATAGACTCATAAAAATGAATCGCATTTTGATTACTCTCCGAAACTCCCAGTTCAATGCTATCAACGTTCAATTCTTTCGCTAAATCAATAACAGATTGCATGAGTTTTCTTCCAATCCCCTTTTTCCTACTCGCGTCATCAACACATAAACTATTTACAAGTAAGATTTTCCTTGCATTAACAAAAGAGTTTTCGGGTATTTCTTCTTCCTTCAAAACTGCCACACCTACTATTTCAGTACCTAGAGTTGCCACTAGGATATGCTGCTTATCATTTTTTAGTTGGCTTTTGAATTCCTCTTCACCTACTGGAGTTGGGTTCTCTTTGTATAAGTCTGGTCGTTCAGAAACGTGTAAATCGTGAACTTGTCTAAATAATGGTATTAATGACTGGTAGTCTTTTTGATTGGCATTTCGGATTGAAATCTCCATGCATTTTCACCTCTTTGGTTGTTTTAACTTTGAAGTAATTTATTCACTTGCGATCTTTTTAAAGATAGATCAGGTGAATATACTCCAAACTATTTCTGTTTGATCATCACAGTAAACTCCGTCTAAAGTCTAACGATCTTTTCTATAGTCTATTTTGATTTTCACTAAATCTTCAGGACTATCTTTAAGAATCCAAGGAATATCAACTTCAAAACTTATTTGCAAGACAGGCTCTGGTAAACCTTCTGGTAAAAAATCTAATTCCTCTGAAAAACCAAATATTAAATTCTCAATCTCAATTGTATTCATTTTATTAAAGTTTGAATTAGAACATAATTTGCCTTCTAACACTCTTCCAACAAAATAATAATTACCTAAGTATAAATGTCTCGATTTTATATCAGTAGGGAATTGTGAAAGATGTGCTGGTTTTAGTGGATTAATTCCAAATTTCTCAAAAATATCGTTTACAGTTGGATTAAAAAACTTTGTAGCATCGAGGTAATTTTTACAATATAAGCAGTTACAGACTTCCATATCTTTATTATAAAATTCTCGTGTTTTATCAATATCGACTTCGATTAACCATTTTTCTATTCTAATCTGTTTTAGCAATATAATCTCCATCCTGTTTGTATACTTTAAGTCCGCGTAGCAGAAATTTAACAACTACGTACTACAAAAATTAATTATCCTCAATTACTTCCAATATATTAGCTGCCAACTTTAGTCTGATTGGTTTGATAAAACTTTTCCCTGCTCCCCAACCAATATCAAATATCCCTTCCCCATTACCTGAGGAAATGCACTTAACATACGTCTCACCACTAAAGTTATCAATAGTAACTGTCAATGTCGCTGTACTGTCGTTTCTAAAAAAGTATTTTTGAAATACTAGGATTGCAATTTCTTTCTCCTCAGCAACTTTATAATCTTGAAAAATCAAATTAGACTTTAATTCTGTGTCTTCTAAAAGAATTTGAGATACTTGAACTGGCTTTATATTTACAGTGAATTCTAAGTAATGTTTCATTTGATCTGCCTTTTCCTCCTTTATATGAGATAAATGTGTAGAATTAATTTATTTCGTGACAGCGACTAATTCATCCATTGTAAGTAATGAGTATAAATTTAGTCCTGCTTCGTTTAAATTTTCCTTACCATTTTGTTGACGATCAATTACACATAAAACATCTTTTACATTGGCTCCAACTTGTTTTAAATCTTCAGCGCTAAGTTTAATCTGTCCGCCAGTTGTCACTACGTCCTCTATAATACAAACATTCTTATTTTGAATATCGATTCCTTCTGCAAGTTTGCAAGTCCCATAGGCTTTCGCTTCTTTTCGAACAAATACTACTGGTATTCCTGTTTTCAACGATAATGCTGTAGCTATTGGAATACCACCCATTTCTAAACCCGCTAATACTTCAGTTCCCTCTGGTATATATTTTGATAGTTGCTCCGCTATTTCTCTTAAAAGTGTTGGATTCGATTCAAACAAATATTTATCGAAATATTCATTTGATACTAATCCCGATCTTAATGTAAACTCACCTGTTAAATGGGCAATATTATAAATTTCTTGTGCTAATTGAGCTTTATTCACTATTAAGTCCCCCTAAAAATTATCTAGTTTCCAACTAATCTTAACAATAATTTCCTTTAAGTTTCCAAAGCAAATTATCCTATTTATTTGTATAAACTTCCTTTTAGCGCATTAAAAAAAGGTGACTAACTAGTCGATCAATACAACTGAGTTAGCCAACCATTATTAAGGGATTCCTCACTTTATTTCAGATTACAGTAAGATTTTCTCTAGTGCTCAATATATTAGCTGAAGGGTTCTCATATTTTTCTATTTTATGATAAATTTCCAATAAGCCACATCGTTTCATTTTCTCTTGCTCCAATTTTGCAATGATAGCCTTTTACTTCTAAATAAGATGGAACATTTATTCGCCACTCACTTTGTAAGTAATTCGGGTCAATAATTGGTATCATTTCTTTTTTAAATCTACCACTATGATAAAGCCCTCGATAGAAATCATCTAATCCTGCTTTAGTATAAAAAATGGATATTATTATATACTCCATATGTGGAAGAAAGAAGAAACACATTACTCGATATTCACTTTCTTTTACTGTTTTCAGATTATGTAAATTACTAACAGAGTTAATAATCCCTTTTAACAAATCGCTTTTTTTACGTCTAGGAATTAAATCAAACTCACCAACCATTTCGAACATTCGAAAATGAAAAGCATCATATCCCTTATAAGTACTACTTGTTGAACGAGGAGTTGGTAGGTTTTTAGAAAGTTCAGCTATTTCCCTTTTAAGATTACGAATTCGTCTTCGTTCTCCTCTTAGTTTCTTTTGTCTTGTCATAAATACCTCGTTATATCTTCAATTTTTGATTCCTCAATATGATCACATTTCTAAATAATTCTTACTCATATTAACTCAAATTCCCTCTAATTTTAAGATTATTTGATTTAACTAAATTTACTTTTCAAATAAAAGAGAAATAAACCAAAGGAGCCTCACGAAAAGGAGGATCGAATAAATATCCCGAATATTAATAGATAAGGGATAAAGGGGGGAACTCTTTGATTAAAAATAATATTACAATACTACTCGTACAGACTGCATTGTCAATTATCTGTTTAACGGTTAATCTGATGATCGGCGTGAGTATGGGAGACCGTCCCGAATCAGAAACAGTCTCCAGTTGGCTTAATCTTGTTGTCTACGTGTTAGTATTCTTTTGGATTGGATATACAAAGTTGAACCAACAAAGTCACTGGCTAAAAAATGCAGGTTCGGTTCTATTTACAACTGTCGTCAGCTTTTTATTGCTGTTCGTTTTGGGTGACAATCTTTATAATATGGGTCACATTTTCGGTTTAATCTCCTTGGTTTTTATTATACCTGTCAAATGGGCGTGGGATTTTAAGAATTACTCAATTGGGGTAAGGAGTCTTTTTATTCTTATTCCGGCTTTCTCTTCCTTCATCGGTTTGTATAGTCGTTTGCACAAAAAAACATCACTTAAATGATGTTTTTTTCACGCTGTTGAAAAAAGACTTCGTCAAGTAAATGCCACGAATTTTTCGTGGCATTTTGTTATAGTTGTCCAATTAGTCTGTTTTTTG
>NZ_JBHVPN010000028.1:0-43249 GCF_042887255.1 Gottfriedia sp. NPDC057948 | reverse complement strand
CCCCCTTGTAGTAATAATTTTCCTACAAAGGGGATTTTTTCTAAAATTATATGCTTAGATCTATTGACTAAGTTATTTTTCAACACTCTGAAAAAGCAGCTAGATTTTCTAGCTGCTTTTTTTATATAGAACTATATTCAGAAGGATATTAGTAAAAATTAATTCATTATTAATCTATTTATAAAGTGGAGGGTAAATTAAACGAATCTGAAGTTTACAGTTTTAAGTGTTAAATTATACTAGTAAATTCTACATTATATAAGTTATTAATTTGATAATAAAACTAGTTTATTTAAAAATAGTAGAATGGTAACGAAAACGAATAGGGGGAAATTCTAATAATAGTTCAAATATAGTATGTCTCGAAGATTAGGAAGGTAGGGCGAAATAAGATATTTTAGTGTTAAAGTACCGATTTTTACTGGAATTCGCTTACTATACTCATTGTTTATTATTTTATAATAATTAAAAATTTGTTAAACAGAATAATTGTAAGTAAAAACTTAATTAATTTTTTCTAATTAAGGTTCTTTATGTATTATTTGAAAAAGGAAAATATTACTAAAAATTTTACGGAATTTGTTGTAATTGTTCGGTAATTGGAGGTTTTTAGCGTTTTATATCGAATAATATTTCTTTTTTTAGACTATTTCGAGAATTATAATCGATATCAGAGAATAAATTTAGTATTTTTGAAATTTAATATGAAAATGAAGGGGTATTAAATTTATTATTCTGAAATATTAGTCTTATAATTTAGGAGTTTTACGTACACAACAAGGAGGAATATGCTTTGAAAAACTGGAAAAAACCATTAATGACTGTAGCAGCGGCAAGTTCTTTATTATTAGTTAATGCACCAACATTTAAAGTAGCCGCACAAGTAAATAAGGAAGTAGCTCAAGGTACTGGGGCTGCTGTTTTAGATGGAACAAATTATTTTGGAGACATGGATCCGAATACTACATTATCAATCGATTTTGTTTTGAAACTTCAAAACAAAGATGATTTAGAAAGATATATAAAGGAAACTGTTACACCATACTCTCCTCATTATCGAAAATATTTAAGTGTTGATGAATTCAAAGCTAAATATGCACCAAATCCAGCTTATATTCATTCTGTTAAGTCTTATTTGCAATCTTATGGTATTAAAACTGATGTTCATGCAAATAATTTAACGATTACAGCAACAGGAACTGTTGCTCAATTAAATAAAGCCTTAAGTGTCGATTTAAAATATGCTAGTTTTAAAGGTAAAAGCATTCATGCTACTAAAAAGAACCCAACTTTACCAAAAGTAATTTCAGATAATATTTTATGTATTTTAGGTTTAAATAATTATTCGAATTTAGAATCAAGAGCTGTTAAACAACCAGCAATAATAGATAAAAAGGATGTACCAACTGGTCCACTTAGTTTAAAACCGCAAGATTTACAAAGTCATTACAATGTTGATCCGCTTTATAAAAAGGGAGCAACTGGTGCTGGTCAAACAATCGGTATAGTAACTCTAGCGGAATTTAATACTGATGATGCATATAAATTCTGGGATAATATGGGGATTACAACTAAGCCTAATCGTATTTCAGTAAAAGATGTAGATGGCGGTTCTGGTTGGGATGGTTATGAAGAAACTACATTAGATATTCAACAAGCGGGTGCAATTGCTCCTGATGCAAATATTAATGTGTATGTAGGTCCTAACTCAGATACTGGATTTGTGGATGCGTTTTCGAATGCAATTAATGAGAATGTAGCAAAACAAATTTCAGTAAGTTGGGGATCAAGTGAACTAAGTATTGATTCATACGTACAGCAACAAATGGAAGCACCAGAATATGAAGACACATTTAATCAATTGTTTATGCAAGCAGCAGCACAAGGTATATCGATGTTTGCAGCAGCTGGTGATGCAGGTGCTTATGATGAAACTAGAGGTTCAGATAAAGTATTTAAACTTACAGCTGATTTCCCAGCAGCAAGTCCGTACATCACAGTAGCAGGTGGAACAACATTACCTTTCCAATTCCACTCTAATTCAACAGGTGTCGATGTCAAAGTTGGTGAAGAACGTGCTTGGGGTTGGGATTATCTACATGATTATTACAAAGCTAGAAAACTACCAGATGCTAAATTAGTTAATGGTGGTGGTGGTGGTTTCAGTACTTATTTTGAAACTCCAGATTATCAAAAAGGTGTAAGTGGGGTTAACAGTTTTACTGCAGTCGATGAGTTTACTATTTCACCAGATTTATCAAATGTCACATACAAACAACCTACTGTTATTTCAGGACAAGGTACAGGCCGTAACCTTCCAGATTTATCAATGGCTGCAGATCCATACACTGGCTATTACGTTTATTTAAGTGAACCAGGTAAACCAGGAACAAATTCCGGGTATGCTGTATTTGGTGGAACTAGTTTCGTATCACCTCAACTGAATGGATTATCGGCGTTAATTAATAGCGCAGATAACACTCAAGTTGGTTTCTGGAATCCACAAATTTACCGTTTTGCACAACAAAGTTCTTCGCCTTTCACACCATTAAATAAAACAGGCGCGCAAAACGATAATCTATTCTATTCTGGTACACCAGGTACGCTTTATAACCAAGCTACAGGACTTGGAATCCCGGATGTTGCAAAATTAGCCGATAATTTCAGTACTCCAGAAAAATAAATTTCAATAAGAAAAAGTCGCATATTATTGCGACTTTTTTGTAGTTATTTGATTGTTGAAACTAACCTATGAATATAGAAAAATAACTAAATTAAATAAAACTTCATCAATAAAACTGTTCCGATTGCTCCAAAAACAACGAAAATGATATGTAATCTAAGTAATGATAAGATAATTGCAACTAATCCACCAATCAGGCCGACGCTCATATTTCCTTTTTGAACACTCAATATTCCTGGGAAAATTAATGCACCCAATGCTGCATATGGAACACCTTTTAACCAGGAGGATACCCAGTTTGGAAATTGAATCCGATCAACAATAAATACCGGAATTATTCGGGGAATCATTGTCACTAAGCACATACCTAAAACAAGTAAAAAGACAATCATTCTTTGTGATCTCCTTTCATTAAACCAATTGCAAGTAAACTAGCAAGGATGGAAGACAAAATTAATGACCAGCCTTGACTTAAAAAAGTTGAAAGGATGAAATTTAAAAGCATGCTCACGAATACGATTAAACATGCTCTCCAATTTGTACGTATGGCTGGGGTTAACAACCCGATAAACATAGCGTATAAAGAAATTCCCATGCTTTCGCTAATTATCTTTGGAATAAGTTTTGAAAAAACTACTCCTAAAATAGTACCACTTATCCATGTACAATAAGCAATTGTGTGTAATGTAATCAAATAAATGGACGAATAACTCGCTGAGCTGCCTTTTTTACCTAAAGTAGTTACAGCAAAATTTTCATCAGTTAGTGTGATCGATAAGTAGACTCTATGCCAAAATGGTAGAGTTTTAAATTGATGATTAAATGATAGACTCATAACAAAGTTTCTAAAATTTAAAATAAATGTAGCGATATAGATTTGAAAAAAACTTACACCAGCCAAATACATCGATAAACCCATAAACTGACTAGCACCTGCATAAACTAGCACACTAAATGAAAGAGTATTTAGTACATCAATGTCAGCTTGCTTTGCAATTAATCCGAACGTAAAAGCAACAGGCAAATAGCCAATAATTAAAGGAACAGACGCTAAAAATCCTTCCTTCATTTCCTTACTACGATTCTCTTTAGGATCTGTAGTTTTTGATTGTTGCAAAACAGTAGACATATTAAGTTATAAACTCCCTTCAATTAAAGTAACCTTTAGTAAGAAAGAACAATAAAGTGTTCTAAAGTTGAGATGGCAGTTATATAAAATGTTTTCAGACACTCTATATATTTCCGTATTCATATTTGTTTGGAGAACGATTGGCCATCAAAGATTGTCATATGATTATACTATAAAATTAAGAAAATTTTTATAATACTAAAAATTTAATTTATTTAATAGTTGGGAGCATTAATGAGATTAAAGCATTTGTAGTTAAATTTAAATGGAGGAGTTTTTGGGAATATCATAAAAAATTTTGACTTATTCATGATATTTATAAATTATCGGTAATATTTTCCAGTAATAAATGATAAGGATTAATAATAATAAAATACTTGGCCATATTTTTTTAAACATGTTTCCACCTTTATAATAAATTAGTTTATTAAGAAGTGTGCCGAAATTTTAGTGAAAATATTCCAATTTAATCACTATTCTTCAATTTTTTGGTAATGAATAATTAGAGATTCTTAAAATATGTGTATGATGCGGTCTATTAACTACTTTTAATACTAAATAAAAAGCAATTCTGTTATAATATTATCTAGAATGTAAAGATGAGAAGGGATGTAAGTTAATGGGGGATTTAAATATTGGTATTGCATTTGGAGCGGGATTTCTCTCCTTTATTTCTCCATGTTGTCTACCGATTTATCCAGCGTTTTTATCGTATATTACAGGGGTATCTTTAAGTGATCTACAAAATGAAAAAAGAATACATAAAAGTAAAACTTTACTACATACTTTGTTCTTTTTACTAGGTTTTACAATCATTTTTATTGTTTTAGGTTTTAGCACTTCCATAGTTGGTTCTTTTTTTATGCGTTATCAAGATTTTATTCGTCAAGTTGGTGCGATTTTAATTGTATTTCTAGGATTAGTCGTAACGGGTATTTTTCAACCGAAGTTTTTAATGAATGATCGAAGGTTTCAATTTTCAAAACGTCCCTCAGGATTTCTAGGTTCTACTTTAATTGGATTAGCATTTGCTGCAGGTTGGACACCTTGTACTGGACCAATCTTAACTTCAGTATTTGCACTTGCAGTAAGTAACCCAGGTTCAAGTCTATTTTATATGTTAGCATATACACTCGGATTTTCTATTCCATTTTTTGTATTGTCGTTTTATTTAGGATCACTAGGTTGGATTAAAAAATATTCACATAAAATCGTCGTTTTTGGTGGATATATCATGATCATTATGGGAATCATGTTATATTTTGATTGGTTGACTAAAATAACAATTTATTTTACTAGATTTTTTGGTGGATTTACTGGGTTTTAAACATTATATTTCCATTGTAAAAAAATGCAGGATTTGAAGTTTTTGGATTTGCATCGATGTGGTAGAAGCAGTATTATATAATCAGTTTATATGATAAAAAAAGAGTGCTTTGTATTCACAAAAACTGTAGTAATCAGTTTTTAAAATAGTCAATGCATATAAGAATTGTTATTCTTTAAGATTGAGAAAAAAGGTAGTGAAAAAAATGAGTAAAGATATGAGTATAATTTTTAGCACAGTATTTGCAACCTGTATGGCTTTAGGAGTAATTTTCGTTAGACTAAAAGCTGCTAAAAAGCCGACAAACCTTAAAAAAATAATTTTACCTCCATTTTTTATGAGTAGTGGAGCTTTAATGTACTTAGTACCAGAGTTTAGATTGACAGGTTCTGAAATATTAGAAGCTGTTTGTATGGGAGTATTTTTTTCGTTATTTTTAATTAAAACATCTAAATTTGAGATTGTAGATAATGAAATTTATTTAAAAAGATCAAAAGCATTTGTCTTTATCCTACTTGGATTATTAGTAGTTCGAATCGTGATGAAGTTATATTTAAGTTCTTCAATCGATGTAGGCCAATTAAGTGGTATGTTCTTCTTATTAGCATTTTCAATGATTGTTCCTTGGCGATTAGCAATGTACAAATCATATCAAAAAATGAGAAGACAGCTTCCATCAAATACAATTATTACATGAAAAAACGTGTACCTAATCGGTACACGTTTTTATTTTGCAAGTAAATGCTTATAATCAGTAAAATCAATTTCCTTTTTCTTTAATGTTTTAACTAAAAATGCATGATCACGTTTAGGGGTTGCTTTAATATAACCTTCAATAATTAAACCTTGTGTAATTTGCGGAGCGTTAGCTATTAGAGCTAACTCACCAATTTTTCCTGCTATTTTATCTCGAGCTATATCTCTAAATAATGATGGAACAGGTTTTACTAATTCTTCAAGTAATTCTTTCTGTTCAGTTGACCATAAATGTCTTGTTTGTTGTAAATATTCTTCCTGCCAATCTAAAATCGATTTCCCATCCTCTTTAGGTAATCTTTTTAAAAACTTTCTGAACATAAAGTATCCGCCGATTGACATCATTCCTAACAAGAAAATTGTCCATAAGACAATCATAATTTGAGAAAAGAACGAAAACATATGTATCCTCCTTGTATTAGGTAAACATACCACTATTATAGTAAGAAAATATGACAAGTATCAAGCAAGTACATATGTTTTTTGTCAAAAAATGACCATTTATTTTTAAGTACTAGTTTCATTTTAAGTATTTGAATCATATAGTAGAAAAAATAAAGAAAAAAGTCGTAGAGGAGGCGAAAGAATGTGAAACAAACTAAATTCTCTTCTCACTTTACTTTTCTAAGTATTTTATTTTATTTGGCGGCCAGTTCAATATTCCTGGTCATCCTGTACAAGTTAATATCAATGCTTGTAGGAAACGGAAATGATTTAAAGACCTATCTACAAATCGCTGTAGTCGTAATTGTTTTAAGCATTACAGTTTTCCGCCTAATAAGAAGTGATATTGTATTAATCAAGGATGAAATTATTATTCATAAAGGCATTCTAACAGTTAAACTTAAGGTCAATGATATTACAGAAATAAAGCAACTAGTCGAAGTTTATGGAAAAAATAAAGAAATAATAACTTTATTAATTCATATTAACGAGTCAGTGCAACCAATTATTTTAACCCTCGAAAATCCTAAAGCTTTTATAAGAGAACTGTTAATTTTAAATTCCGACATTATATTTGATGAAGAATTGATTATTTTAGTTAATAAAAATAACTAATAAATGAAAGCCAAGTTTATTTAATTGTAGACTTGGCTTTTTGCATTTTTAGAATATTGATCAATGAAATAAATACCAATTGGTGATGAAATATTTTACTAAGTTTTTAATGTTTATAGTGATATATGCAAGATTAAGCGTTATAATAATGTTTTCTTCAGTAAAATAATGTATATTATATTTGTTGAATAGATTCTCTTTAAAGGATAGAAAAGTAGGTGAATAAAGTGGGAAAATATCAATTGGATACAAAAGGTCAGATGGCTGTGTCAAAGTTTCATGAAAAACAGACGCCTGCAAAATTTGATAAAAAGCAGCAACTTGAAAAAATGCGTGCGGAGTATTTGAAAAATAAGCAAAAACAAACAGATAAATAATATGAATGAAAACATAGGAAGACTAAAATCTCCCTATGTTTTTTTATTCGAAGTACTTTTTTAAATTATTCGTCATCAGATAGCCATTTGCCGACTAAATTTCAATGGAAGAATCAATAGACTAGCTGTTTGGGTACCTCAGTAAACTCCAATATAGATTTTTCTTTTAATTGTCGGTTTCTTTTTTTGTTGTCGCTGCTTTTCCGGCTTTGTACATAAAGGTAAGAAACAGAATGGTCATAACGCGTTCAATCCATGTCAATGAAAAGTCCACAAACAAAAAGGCAATGATTTCTACAATAAATGATACAAACGTAAATGAGATCGCGCCAACGAAAAATAATTTGTACCACTGGCGATACGATAAATGAATGTCCTTTTTTCGTGCAGCATACTTATAAACAAGTGAAAACAAGACTGGCATCATCAACGGAATGATTAGTACAATGAACGGGATGACAATCAGTAGAAATAGCTCAGCATGATCTCCGAATCCATTTTCTAATACCGTCCATAACGATGTCGTATCCGATGCTATATCGAAATTCATCAAGAGCTCAAATAACCCCGCACTTAACAAGAAGCTTGCCAGTAAATAGTAACCGATGATGCTTCGTTTTTTCGAATGAAGCACTTCATTGTACTTACTCGGCTGAAAGCTTGATAGCATGATTTTAAACATAATTCTCCTCCAATTTTCCAAATCATCTTTCATTATAAAGGGGAACAAGCTTTCACATGACTAGTAATTTTTAACATATTCTTAGGAAAAAAACCTCGAAAAGAGGCATACGTGTATGCCTTAGCCAACATTTCACTACAGTGAATGGAAGTTTAATATTTACTTCATGTAGAGCTGCAAATGTGGTTTTTTTATTTATAAAATAAGCAGAGAATTCATTTAAGATTTCGAATAAAAAGGAATATTTACTTATGATAGAGAAATCTTTAATTTATGGTAATATTAGCCAACGAAGATTATAAAAACAATGTGTATACATAATTGGTTCGAACTACATATAAGCCAAGCGATGAAGCGAACATCTACTTACACGAGAAATGAAAGGTCTTGTGGAAATACAACCTAACCCAAATCGTATGTCGTACTGAATGAAGAAGGAAGAGCATTATTTGACGAGATTTTTCCCAAACACGTTCCAACCATTTCTCAAAATTTATCATTTATCTCAAATGAAGAAAAAGATTAGCTAATTGATTTATATATGAGAATTGGAATTGGTTCATAAAAATTTGGAAAAATAAATAAGCTAAATAGGAGGAAAAAACAATGACAAATGAAAAATTAAATGTGGGTATTATTTTAGGTAGTACAAGACAGGGACGAGTTAGCCCCCAAGTGGGAGAATGGGTTAAAGGAATTGCCGACAAACGTGGAGATGCAAACTATGAAATTGTAGATATAGCTGATTATCAATTACCTTTTTTAGGAACTACTGATGGAACTGAACCAGGAATTGCAGCTTGGAACGAAAAACTTAACAGCTTGGATGGATTCGTATTTATCGCTCAAGAATATAATCACAGTATAACTGGAGCTTTAAAAAATGCACTTGATCTCGCTCGTGAAGCTTGGAATAACAAAGCAGCAGGTATCGTAAGTTATGGTTCAACTGGCGGTGCCCGTGCAGCTGAACATTTACGAGGAATAATGGGAGAGCTAATGATTGCAGATGTTCGTGTTCACCCTACACTGTCCTTATTTACCGATTTCGAAAACTATACTACCTTCAAACCAGCTGATTTACATCTTAATAATGTAAATGCAATGCTTGATCAAGTTATTGCTTGGAGTGGTGCATTAAAAACCTTGAGACAATAGTCATTGATAAGGGATTATGTTAAAAAATATCAGACGCTAAAAAAAGTGTCGGATATTCTCATTTAACACGATCCTGCCATATAGCAAAAAAGAGTTTGACTATTTGTTGTTCGACTAAATCATACGTTATGAAAGTTTAATTGAACAAATGGTAATTTTAAAATGTTAAAATAAGAGCATTTCTTTGTAATAAGAAATGCTCTTTATTTTTGTTTAAATTAAAAAGAGATTTCAATAATAAAAATACTTATATACTTTAGAAGATACTTTATGAATATGGATGATCTTTTATTAAGAATTATTTTCAATTACGAGGGTTATGAATAGTTAGGCTTATAGAGTTTATGTTACAATAATGTACAATACATAATTGTAGGGGGAATATAGCACTAATGAGTAAAAAGAAAAAATCTAATAGTAATCAAACATTTGCTATTTCTGTATTTGTTGGAATAGTTGTTTTAGTTGGAGCATTATTTTTAGTTTCTAAATTGCAAGATAAAAAAACTGAAGAAGTATATCCAACAATTGCTGGAGTAAATCAAGTAAAAGTTGATGGGTTTGACACAAAGGATCAACCAACATTTAACAATAAAGATGCAAAAGTGGAAGTTGTGGAATTTGGTGATTATAAATGTCCAATTTGTTCTCAATGGAATAAAGTAGTTTTTCCAGAACTAAAAGCGGATTATATTGATAATGGTTTAATCAATTTTTCATTTATTAACTATCCGTTTATTTCGAAGGATTCAAATTTAGCTGCACTTGCATCAGAAGTAGTTTATAAAACTCATAAAAATTCATTTTGGAAGTTTCAAGAGCAAATCTATTTAAAACAAGAAGATGAAACAACAACTTGGGCTACACCTGATAAATTAGCAAGCATTGCGAAATCTGTTATTCCCAATTTAGACGAAAAACAATTTAAAAAAGATTTATACAAAAATGATGCAATGAAACAAGTTGCTAACGATGTTGCAATTGCTAACCATTATGGTGTTAACGGAACACCTACAATTTTTGTAAATGGTAAAGCAGTGGACAACCCTAGCTTAGAATCAATTAAAGCAGCAATTGACGCTGAAATAAACAAATAATTAAAAAAGGTATGCGGAAGTATCCGTATACCTTTTTTTGTTGGACAATTTTAACTTGATTTTCAGACTGATTGCAAGCGCTTGTCTTTAGAGGTGCGAAGCCTGGTGAGGAGCGGAGTTACCCTCGACGGTAATGAGCACCGCGCAGGCAGGCGAAGCAACGAAGAAAGCGTGCGTTCGGCGGGCAGTCTGAAAGGTACGCGAAAAAATCGCATACCTTTATTTGTTTAGATAATACAAATTACATTTTTTTCTTTACACGTGCATCTGCTTGAGCTGAACGTTCTTGTGCCTCTATATCTTCATGATCTGCTAATTCCGCTGAATACTCGACATCAAGTCCGTCAGGCTTTACATTCTTATTAAAATTAGAATTGTAAGTACTTTTCTTATTCTTCAAATTAAACCCCTCCATTTTAACTAATTAATTTAAATTACATATCGTGGTGACTATGTTTTTTCTGTCTTGTATGATTTTGGTTCTTTACTTTATGAGAACCGCTTAGTGGTTTTGGTTGTCCACTTTCATGGTCAATTGGGCTATTTCTTTTTGACGATTTGTTTGTCATTCTTGTCACCTTCCTTTACAAATAGCTTTAGTTGTAAGCGAAAAAATATGCCAAAATGAAATATTTACTAATTTATAATTGAAAGCGTTTTAATCATTTTTTTCTAATAATTTTCAATAACCATTTTCCATATATATAAATAAATTAATGAAAGGGAGGTATTCTTATGATCTAATTCATCTAATATTAATTGTAAAAATTGAATGTTGAGAAAATTATTTTTCATAATAAAAAACGACAAACAACAATTAAATCTAAGAAATTAATAGAGTAAAAGTTAATTTTTTTAGTTTGTCTGACTCTTTTGATGTATGAAACAAGTAATTTGACCAATACTAGTAATAGTCAAAATGAAAGAGGAGACTGATACTGATTATGCAAATACTAACAGTTTGTCTTATATATTCGGGTGTGATCGTACTCTATCTTTTGTTCAAGAAAATTCAATATAATAAGAGACAAAAAAATGTGATTAATTTTTTCCTATACTATAATCGAAGAAAAAGTAATGTTAATAGAGATACGAAAAGAACAGGAGATATTATTTATTTAATGCCTCAATCGACGCTGAATAAAGGTATTTTAAGAAAGCGAAAAGATGATTTTGAGTAATAATTCAAAAACATAAAAATAGCAAGCAATTCATACAAATTGCTTGCTATTTTTTTATTGTCTTTTTTTTGTCTTTTTATTGTTTAACTTATAATCAGCTGAAAGTGGCTCTTGTGCAGTTTCTTCCTTAAAACCAGCAGCTTTCCCTTGCTCGATTGAAGCTGACATTCCGCTACCAGAAATATTTTTACGTCTAGACATGATTATTCCTCCTTATATAAGGGCATTTTCGCCAACACTTTTAATGAATTGGTTTGAAAACGGCCTTTTATAATCGATATTCTTTCCTATCTTTTTTTTAGTACCCTAAAAATTCAATGGTAAATAATGTGAGTGTCATTATTAAGTTGTTTAATCTCTGCACCTTAGGTATTTTTTATGTTTATAGTTGAGGGAATTGTCCAGGATTTAACATGGTTTCAAAAACTGGACTATTTATTCAAACGGTATTTCAACTTTGTGAATATATTGGCTTATATGTACGATTTAATGTTTATTTAGAAGTGTATGAAAGCAAGCGTTATTTACTGGGATAAGTCTTCCTAAGTAGGTTGGCTTTTTAAATTTATTTAAAAGGAGAAATCAGAAATGACAAATCCAACTTATCACGAAAGAAATTTATCAAATATAAATAAGCTAGCTCCAAATACAAAGCAAGCTGCTTTAAAATGGTACAATTATTGTATAAAAAATAATATCAATGTTTTAATTTACGAAACGACTCGAACAAGGGAACGTCAAGAAGTACTAGTTGATAATGGCAAGTCCCAAACTAGAAAGTCATATCATCTTGTAGGTCAAGCATTAGACTTTGTTCCAATAGTAAATGGTAAAGAAGCGTGGAACTCATACGATTCTGAACCATTTAAATCGGCTATTAATTATGCTAAATCCATTGGCTTCACATGGGGTGGGGACTGGAGTAGCTTTGTAGATGAGCCCCATTTACAATTTGAATACAAAGGATATGGTACTGATAAAGTATGGGAGTCTAAACCTCCTTCATATCCAGGAACGATCTTAAAATCAGGTTCAAAAGGAAATAGTATTAAATTAGTTCAAAAAGAATTAGGAATTACCGAAGACGGTATTTTCGGTCCAATTACGGATCGGGCAGTAAGGAATTTTCAAAAGAAAAAAGACCTGATCGTAGATGGAAAAGTTGGCCCAAAAACTTGGACAAAATTATTTGTCTAAGAAAAGGTAAAATCTTATTATTAAATTTAGTAAAGTAACATTTGAAAATTTAAATTGTAAAAATAAAACTTAGTTCAAACCCTGTATAAGTATTGTACAGGGTTTGTTTTAATATGCGACTAATCAATTCAAATTGGAATTACGTTACATATAGCTTATATACGAAAAAGGCAGTCTTTAACGAATGGAGTATAAAAAATAATGAAATTACCGACAAAGTTTTTTACTTTTTTAGGAGAGAATGAATAATAATTTTAATTTTCCATGTTGGATTTGCTATCGCAACATTGAAATTTATAGATAAACTTTATGTTGTAGGAACGATACATTGGTCCATATACTTTGCAATTGGATTAATAATCCCTATTTCACTATCGTTTTTCATTAAAAAGATCCCAATTTTAAACATATTACTAAATGGGAAAGGAAAGCCAGTCGTTACAGAAAATTCAATCAGTCAACTAAAGGCCTCATGATAAAAGTGAAAGCGCTAAAAAAATAATTTCGAATTAAAAGAAAAATGGTCAAAAACAATTTCAATTCAAATAAAACCCTGTGTCCTTTTCAGATACAGGGCAATTATTTTTTAGTCAGTTATATACTTTGCATCCCTTTCAATGCATTTGATTCACACGTTTTACAGTCTTATTCCTTTTAAAAAAAACTTAAAGTTCACAAATTTTTAAAAACTTAAGTTAATTATATTGATATAAACTTTGTTATAATTGGGTAAAAGATTATTATAGTAACTTTGATTTAAAAGGTCATAAGTAATACTTATGAAAAATGAGGGAAAAAAGCTTGTAATGCAAGCATTTCTTAAATGTATAATCACAATTAGTTCACATTTCGTGTGTTTTTAACACTAATAGCAGATTCCTTTAATTAACAAAATAAAAAAAGACTGCTTAAGCAGCCTTCGTGATTTCTATCTAGCTAATTGAAGGTTTAATTCTTTCCCGAAGTCCATTGTTAACTAATTTGGCTATATTTAAAAGAAGTGTTTTAACCTGAATAAAATCTTCAGCTTGTTCTAAATCAAAGAAGGCAACTATGTTGTTGTTGTTATCTTTAGCCATTTTCAATTTGTATTTGCGTTTACGGAAAATCCTTTCGACCATTGATCCACGAACTGCTGATATTCTATATATGTCGTTGGTGTAAACTGCTCCAGCATCAAATCCATTGTATGAAAAATTTGTATAGGTTTTAGTAGGTTTAGATATTACGATTTCTAAGTTTTTATTGATAATAAATTCTTTCAGTAGGTCAATTTTAGTCAAATTTAATTCCTCCTAGCCTGATGGCTTTTCTTAAATTTTGGATTATCAACCTCTGAAATATTAAAGGTTAGAGCCCTCAAAGTTAGCTCTCCTTTCTAATATAAAAACTGAACTCAACTAATCTTATCATACTAACCCATATTAATGCTAATTCACTATTTAAATATTTAGTCAATAATGAATTCGTTATTATTTTTTGTGGGAATAAAAAAGACATCTTTAGTGAACGGGTAGATGTCTTTTTACCAAGAGAATCCAAGAATAGTCTAGTATATTATATGTATAATTTATTAATCTGGAACCGAAAATGCCGAATCCTTCACAATTCCATTTTCAATCCTCAATGCGCACGTGCCTAACCGTCAAATGCAATCATTCCAAGCAAGTAAACGAAAGCAACAAAAAAGGACAACAGTTCAATAAAAAGAAAACCTTGTACCTTTATGGCTCAGGGTTATTTTTTCATTAATCGATTATATAATTCCAAATTCTCTTTACTTAAATTCTTTCTGTCGTTCTCATCCTCAAAAGCTTTGATAAATTCTCTTTTTTGTTTGTTGTGAAAGGTTTTAACCTCAAAATAATGATCTTGACAGTAGTATTTTGTTCTACCTTTTACATCCCAACTATATATCGGAGCAACATCTGTTTCTTTTAGGCAAAATAAACATATCCCTTTTTTAATCATATAATCACCTGAAAATATTATAACATCTTTTTCTTTTGTGAAGAGGGAACATGGCCAACACCTCATAGGAATTACACATAAGAAATAACCCCTAAAGGAATAGGAGGTTAATCTAGAGCACTATTAGTTAAAGTATTTACATCAAAATGATCTGTGCCATCTTGATATAAATGTACAGTCATTTTAAAAGTCTGACCTGCTTTTACATCCGTAATATTAGTCATATTGGTGTCTAGTTTTGTACCTTTTTTATATACATTTAAATCTAATTCAATATAATCAAAATCAATTTTACTTTTATTTGTAAAAGTGTAGGTTACATCGAATGAATATTCATCTTTTTTAACAACTGGTTTAGGAGGTTGTAAAACCGCCGTATACGGAGCCGTACGTACGGTGGTGTGAGAGGTGGGGAGTTAGTCACTCCCTCCTACTCGATTCACATTTCTTACAGTCTCACACCTAGAAAAATCACATAATGCTCACAAAATGCTCACGAACTCCAAAAAACTTAAACGAATTATATTGATTTAAATGTTATTATAATTGGGTAAAGTATTATTAAATGACCTATTTGATTTAAAAGGTCATAAGTAATACTTATTACAAATGATAAGTTACTTCTTATTTACTTATGATATACATTGTAATAATATATTATTGTAAGGTATTGAAAAGTTTGGATATAAAATATATTCAGACATTTTTTGCTTAATAGGGGGAAGAAAACATGGGGAAAAATGACGTTTTCCAATCACGTTCGACATTTACTGCGAACGATAAAACTTATCATTATTATCGCTTAAAAGCAATTGAGGAAGCTGGAGTAGCTAAAATCGGTAAATTACCTTATTCGATTAAAGTGTTACTAGAATCAGTTCTTCGTCAAGTAGATGGAAGAGTAATTACAAAAGATCATGTTGAAAATTTAGCAAAATGGGGAACAAGCGAGCTACAAGATGTAGATGTTCCGTTTAAACCTTCTCGTGTTATTTTACAAGACTTCACAGGTGTTCCAGCGGTAGTTGACTTAGCTTCATTACGTAAGGCAATGGCAGATATGGGTGGAGACCCAGAAGTAATTAATCCAGAAATTCCAGTAGATCTAGTAATTGACCACTCTGTAATGGTTGATAAAGCTGGTTCAGTGGATGCATTAGATTTCAATATGGATTTAGAATTTTCTCGTAACGAAGAGCGTTACCAATTCTTAAGCTGGGCTCAAAAAGCATTTAATAACTATCGTGCAGTTCCACCAGCAACTGGTATCGTACACCAAGTTAACTTAGAATACTTAGCAAATGTAGTACATGCAATTGCAAATGAAGATGGTGAAGTTGTTGCATTCCCTGATACATTAGTAGGTACTGACTCACATACTACTATG
Organism: Gottfriedia sp. NPDC057948; assembly: GCF_042887255.1. Classification (NCBI taxonomy): domain Bacteria; kingdom Bacillati; phylum Bacillota; class Bacilli; order Caryophanales; family Bacillaceae; genus Gottfriedia; species Gottfriedia sp. NPDC057948. Next base: position 27,245 of record NZ_JBHVPN010000028.1, on the reverse strand, counting down.
ATTAATGGTATTGGTGTATTAGGTTGGGGTGTAGGTGGTATTGAAGCTGAAGCAGGAATGCTTGGTCAACCATCATATTTCCCAGTTCCAGAAGTTATCGGTGTTAAATTAGTCGGTGCTTTACCAAGTGGAACAACTGCAACTGATGTTGCGTTAAAAGTTACTGAAGTTTTACGTAAAAAAGGTGTAGTAAATAAATTTGTTGAGTTCTTTGGACCAGGTTTACAAAGCATGCCTTTAGCAGACCGTGCTACAATTGCAAACATGGCTCCTGAATACGGTGCAACATGTGGATTCTTCCCAGTTGATGCTGAGGCACTTAACTACTTACGTTTAACAGGTCGTTCTGAAGAGCAAATTCAATTAGTTGAAGCATACTGCAGAGCTAATGATTTATTCTATACAACTGACTTAGAAGATCCTACATTTACTGATTTAGTAGAAATCAATCTTTCAGAAATTGAATCAAATCTTTCTGGTCCAAAACGTCCACAAGATTTAATTCCATTATCTGAAATGAAAAAAGCATTCCAAGCAGCAGTTTCTGCTCCAATGGGTAATGCAGGATTCGGTTTAACTGATGAAGCATTAAATAAAGAGGTAAACGTTAAATTTGAAAACGGTACTGAAACAATTTTTAAAACTGGTGCAGTAGCAATCGCAGCAATCACAAGTTGTACAAATACTTCAAACCCATACGTTATGTTAGGTGCTGGTTTAGTAGCTAAAAAAGCTGTTGAAAAAGGTTTAACAGTACCTGCTTATGTAAAAACTTCATTAGCTCCGGGATCTAAAGTAGTTAGTGGATATTTACAAGAAGCTGGCTTAATTCCTTTCTTAAATCAATTAGGATTTAACATCGTTGGTTATGGATGTACTACATGTATCGGTAACTCAGGTCCATTAGCTCCTGAAATGGAAGCAGCTATTGCTGATAATGATATGTTAGTAACATCTGTACTTTCTGGTAACCGTAACTTTGAAGGACGTATTCATCCTCAAGTTAAAGGTAACTACTTAGCATCACCACCATTAGTAGTTGCTTACGCGTTAGCAGGTAATGTAAATATCGACTTCTCTGTTGAACCAATCGGTCAAGATAAAGATGGAAACGATGTTTTCTTAAAAGATATTTGGCCAACATCTGCAGAAGTTCAAGAAGTAGTTGCATCTACAGTTACTCCTGAATTATTCAAAAAAGAATACGAAAGAGTATTTGAAGATAACAAACGTTGGAACGAAATTCAAACAACTGATGATTCTTTATACAAATGGGATAGCGAATCAACTTATATCGCAAATCCTCCATTCTTTGAAGGATTATCAAAAGAGCCAGGCATAGTTAAACCATTAGCTGGTTTAAAAATCGTTGGTAAATTCGGTGATTCAGTAACAACTGACCACATCTCACCAGCTGGTTCAATTGGTAAAACAACTCCTGCAGGACTTTACTTACAAAGTAAAGGTGTTAAACCTGTAGACTTTAACTCATACGGCTCTCGTCGTGGTAACCACGATGTAATGATGCGTGGTACATTTGCTAATATCCGTATCCGTAACCAAATCGCTCCAGGTACAGAAGGTGGATATACTACTTACTGGCCAACTGGCGAAGTAATGTCAATTTATGATGCAGCAATGCGTTATAAAGAAGATGGTACTGGATTAATGATCTTAGCTGGAAATGACTACGGTATGGGAAGTTCTCGTGACTGGGCTGCTAAAGGAACAAATCTTTTAGGGATCAAAACAGTTCTTGCTGAAAGCTTCGAGCGTATTCACAGAAGTAACCTAGTATTAATGGGTGTTTTACCACTTCAATTTAAAGATGGCGAAAATGCTGAAACATTTGGATTAACAGGTAAAGAAATATTTGCTGTTAATGTAGATGAGAATGTTAAACCACGTGATCTTGTAAAAGTTACTGCAACAAAAGAAGACGGCACAACTGCTGAATTTGAAGTAGTTGCTCGTTTCGACAGTGAAGTTGAAATCGACTACTACCGTCATGGTGGTATCTTACAAATGGTATTACGTGACAAATTAAATAACTCTAAAGTAACTCATTAATTTATATGGAAAGCACGGTCTTTATTGGACCGTGTTTTTTTTTGATTTTGGGTAGGTGACATTGCGATTAAAACTGTTGAATCGCAATTAAAAATCAGGAATCGCAAATAAAAACCAGGAATCACAATTAATACCCGAATTACAGTAATTAATCGGACAGAAACGATCAGCCATACACCCAAATGTACTAAATGGATAAAAAATTTACGAATTAATGAGGCATTCTTGTAAAAAATATTAAAAAAGTGGATCTACATTAAGATAATTTGAATGGAAAATAGTATGTAAAAGATATTCCAAAAAGATATTGTTTAAGAACAATGCGAGCTTGTTCCACTTTTGTATTTATTATGGTTAAATAGAGATAGTTCATTAAAAGGGTGATTTGTATGAAAAAAGTAATTCCTTTGCTGATTCTATTAGTAGCGCTAGGATATTCAATTTTTCAATTATATGAGAAAAAAGAAGAAGAGAAAAAAGTCAGTAACAATAATGATGCTTATATTGCTTCAATTCAAAAATTAGGTGTTCAAGTTGGACAGCAGGCACCTGATATACAATTGATGACTTTAGATGAAAAGAAGGTTAATTTGTCTTCGTTTAAAGGTAAAAAAGTAATCTTAAACTTTTGGGCTACTTGGTGTCCTCCATGTCAAGACGAGATACCAGCATTAGAGAAATTCCATCAAGAGCATAAGGATATTGAAATGATCGGTGTTGCGGATTATATTGGCGAGAAAAAGGATTTAAATTTTATCAAGAACTTTGTTAATAAAAATAGTATGAATTATCGAATTTTAATTGATGAAAACGGTGATAATTTTCGTAAATATGGTGTGATTTCAATACCAACTACATACTTTATTAATCCGAATGGAGAAGTAGTTTTTAAGCAAATTGGACCATTAACTGAAAAACAATTAAATGCATTTTTAAAATAAGAAAAAATTTACTAAAATGTAAGAAAACTCTTTTTTTTGGCAATACTATCATAAAAAGAAGAGGTGATTGTTTTGAGAAAGAAAAGACATAAATCGTTTCAAGAATTAATTCTTGAAAATAAAAATTCTCTATTAAATGATGAAGAAGCTTTGAATAAAATATATGATCGACTAGAAGAACGTTTAGAAAGAAAAGCTAAAGCGGAGTAAATTAGTCAGTTTCGAAAATTGAATTTGTTTATACAAGAGAAGGAGTTATTTCCTTCTTTCAGACTGCCCGCCAAACGCTCGCTTTCTTCGTTGCTTCGCCTGTCTGCGGTGCTCATTACCGACTAGGGTAACTCCGCTCCTCACCAGGCTTCGCGCCTCGAAAGACAAACGCTTGCAATCAGTCTGAAAATCAAGTTTTTAGAACTTTGTCTACACGCTGAGAGAAGGAATTATTTCCTTCTTTTTTTGTTGTCAAAATTGGTCATTTTTTAATTTCCTTTTACATATTTACAGCAACAATACTCATACTATCGCTAGGGGGCGATAAAATGGGAAATCCAAAAAAACATCCTAAAGATTTTGTACCAAATCATATAGGTACTCAAAACAAAGCAGCTGGTGGGAATAAAGGTAAACAAATGCAGTATAAAGATCCTACTGGCAAACAACCAATTGTAGATAACGGGTAAAATCCACAACAAAAAAACAAATTTTAAAATGGAGTGATTTTGATGGAATATACAAATACACCGAAGCCAGATGATCGTAGTGATAATGCAAGAAAAATTCAAGATAATATAAACAATACGAGGGAAAATATTAACGAAGCAGAAGCTTCAATGAAATTCGGAAATGAACAAGATCGTCAAAATGCATTAGCTAAAAATCAACGTCGCGAGGAAGCTATAGCAGCATTAGAAAGTGAACTAAAAGACGAACAAGCATTTAATAATACGAATGACTAATTAAAAAATAAGCTAGGTATTTTGAGTTAGCCTCATAAATACCTAGCTTTTCTTTATGCTCTTTTAACTACATTAAAATTAGCTTCAAGAAGTTCCCAATTTTGAATAAAAGGTAATCCTAATTTCCAATACGATATCCCTCGTATATTCTCTTCTTTTATTAAGTTAAACTTGGCTTGAATTGATCTTGCATCTTCGAACCAAACTTCATGTTTTTGACCATTTGATTCTGTATATCGGAAATGAGGTGCTTTTGCTTTGTTATCAAAAAGGATTTCGTTTGTCATTTGAATTGCTAAATTTGTAGCAGCTTCTGCACTTAATGCTTTAGCCATCGTACCTTGTTTAAATGGAACTTTCCAGTCAAATCCATATAAATTTTGACCCATTACAATTTTTGGTACAGGAATGACGGTCTTTGCATAGTTGATTACTTTACGAACTTGATCAATCGGTGATACGGCCATAGGAGGACCGCCTTGCCAGCCCCAATCATATGTCATGATTACAACGAAGTCGACAACTTTACCTATGTTAGCATAGTCATGAGCTTCGTAAAATCTACCTTTTTGGTGTGAACTTGTTTTTGGGATTAAAGTAGCACTCAAAATGAATCCTTGAGGCAGCCTTGATTTTACTTTATTTAAAAAATTAATATAAGCTACACGAGCAGTTGAAGCAACGTCTTCAAAGTCTATATTTACTTCTCTAAATCCGTATTTATTAGCAGTACTAATAATGGTATTTATCAGTTTATCTTGAACTGCTGGACTTTGTAATATATCGGTTGCTAGAGATGTTGAAAACTGTCCATTTTCTAGATTAGAGACAACCATCATATAAATACAGCGATTATCCTTTGCGATTTGAGGAATGTTTCCAAGCGGCGGTTCTGATAGTGTACCGTCTCTTTTTGCATCAAAGCTAAAATGAGCTAAATAAGTTAAAAACTTACTTTCTGTTCGAGCCGATTCTTCAAGTGCTGGCCTAATTGGGTTTGAAGTAGGTTGTAAATAGCCAATTGATTCGATATTTCTTTTTTTCCGTGGTGGAAGATGTAGCTTTTGGCCGACATTTAATGAAGAATATGGACTAATTCCACTTAAAGTTGCGATTTGACTTGATGTTACACCATACGTTAAAGCTAAATCATATAAGTTATCACCGGGTTGAACAAAATATTCGTTTCCTGTAGTTGGTACAACAAGCGATTGACCTTTTATTATTTTATAAGGAGCTACAAGAGCATTTGAATTAATGAGTGCTTGGCGTTCAACTCCATAAAAATCTGCAATACTCATTACTGTTTCTCCACTTTTTACAACATGAATTTGCATCAAGTTTATCTCCTTCCATTAAACGTAGATATTCGTCTCTATTAAATATATGCCAAAGAGTTTGGATTAGAAGAGAATAGGTGGAAAAGCAAATTGAAATTGATTTTGAACATAAAAAACCTAGCCAAAAGCTAGGTTTTGACTGCTCGCCAAACGCTCGCATTCTTCGGTGCTTCGCCTGCTGAGCGGTGCTCAATACCGTCGAAGGTAACTCCGCTCCTCATCAGGCTTCGCGCCTCTGAAGACAAGCGCTTGCAATCAGTCTGAAAATCATGTTTTAAGGATTTTCGTATACGCAATTAAACCTAGCTAAAAGCTAGGTTTTTTAGGAGAACAATTTATTTTTTTGATTCTTTATCGCTATTTGGATCAAGCGGGAATTGAATGATGTTTGAGTTACTGCCTGATACTGTTGGGAGTTTTCCATCCCATTTCTCTGCTTTTTTGTATTCAATTAATTTATTGGTTAACGTTTGTTGAATTACTTGGTTCGCTTTTGCTTGGCCTTGTGCTCGGATTAGTTGTGAATCAGCATCAGCCTTGGCTTCTACTTTTTTCTTTTCTGCTTCAATTTTAGCTGTTTCTAGTTCAATTTTTTTACGGTCATTTTCTTGGGCAGCTTGAACACGTGCATCAATTGCATCCTGCGTTTTTGCATCTGGTTTTGGCGTTCCTAGTGTTAAATTTTCAACAAAGAAACCAAGTACTTTTACATCGTCTTTATATAATGTTTCAATGTCAGCTGAGGCATTACTTGATTTCTCACCGTATAATTGTAAAACTGTGTATTTTGATACGGCAATTCGAGCTGCATCTTGTAAACGTTTCTTTAAATAGGTTTCCTCAATTTCTTCAATCGACACAGGTCCAAACTCGTTAAACATGGATACTACTTTAGAAGGATCAATTTTATATGTATATGATATATCCATTTCAATTCTTTTACCGTCTGAAGTAGCTAATGCAACGTCTTTATATTCTACAGTACGAAGACGGACAGGATATTCGGTAACTTTATCGAATAATCCAACAAAATTCCAACCTTGTGATAATGTATTTTTCTGTATACCTCCATTTGGTGAATAGACAACTCCTACATAACCAGGTGTTATTTTTTCAATAAATAATACTGGAATTGTTGCGATTAAGATTAGTGCAATACCCGCGATAATCCCGCCAATTAGTTTACGATTAAAAAACGAATTCTTTTTTTCATTTGGACGAATTAGCATTATTTTTGTCCTCCTTATCCTTTAAAATATTTTTTACTTTAGCTGATTTCTCACCAATTTTTTCAAATGTTGGAGAAAGAAGAAGCCATACTCCGAATAAAAAAAGAAGGATGATTAAGATTGAGCCCACTAGAACCTTCAAGAAGATCGACCTCCTAATTTCTAATGTTAGAAAATCATTAGATTATTATAAGAAAATTATAACATTTAGGATAAGTTAAAAAATAGAACAATTATTAATTTTTTGGTAAAGTATTCTGTAGAAGAATAAGAGGTGACTTTATGTTTATTTCAGAAAAATTAGTTGAAGTAAGATATGCAGAAACAGATGCAATGGGTGTTGTGTACCATGCAAATTATTTAGTGTGGTTTGAAATTGGACGTACTCAATTAATAAAAGATTTGGGCTTTAATTATGCAGAAATGGAATCACAAGGTGTCATTTCTCCAGTGATCGATTTGAATGTTTCATACAAGAAAAGTCTACGATATGGACAAACAGCTAAAGTAAAAACAAAAATAAAAACACTTACACCACTAAAAGTGATTTATGAATATGAAATAATGAATGAAGAAGGCGATATTTGTTGCATAGGAAATTCAACACATGTCCTTGTTCATAAAGATACATTTAGACCGATTAAATTTAAGAAAATGTTCCCTGACTGGTATGAAGCATATGAGAAGGCGATGGGGCAAGATTAAAGGGATCGAAGAAGCAAAAAAAGCATGAATAAATAAAAGATTAGAGAGGGAAGACATTAATCTTCAATCTCTAATCTTTAGCTAATCTTACTTTTAAAATTTTACTTTTGGTTCTGTTTTGTCTTTAATTCTTTTTATATTTGGACGATGTTTATATACGACAAAGATTGTAAGTACGATCAAAATATAAGTTATTATGTACCCATTGTCTTTAATTAGTCCAGTGTATTCCATTATAAAAGCTAAAATTGTACCTAAAAAAGCTGTTAACATTGACGAAAGTGAAACGTATTTTGTTGTTTTTAAACTAATTGCGAAGATAATAATTAAGCAGACAAAAAGTAGTGGCGATGCATATAATAAGATCCCTGCAGAGGTTGCTACCGCTTTACCACCTCTAAAACCAGCAAATATTGGATACATATGACCAATAACAGCAACTAGACCGATAATTAAAGGGTGAATCCCATGATAATGGAATAATACAGGTAATGAAGCTGCTAGTGTTCCTTTTAAAATATCTCCAAGTGTTACTATAATACCTGCTTTTTTACCTAATGTGCGGAATGTATTTGTCGCACCAAGATTTCCACTACCGTGTTGACGGATATCTACTCCGTAAAATATTTTTCCAACTACTAAACCGAATGGTACAGATCCGATTAAATAGGCTAGTACAATAATGACCAAACTCATTTTCTAGCTCCTTTTCAAACAATAATAAATTAGTGCAGTATCATATAATTTTATCACAATTTTAAGCGAATATATAGATAGTTGCTTTAGAATATTAATTCAAATGAGGAAACAAAGGACATTTTATTTTAGGTAAAAGTTCTTATATCTATCAATTTTAATGAAAGGAAAAAATATGAACCCGACAGTTTTAATTATTGAAGATGAAAAAAGATTAAGAGAAATCGTAAAAGAGTATTTTGAAAACGATCAATTTACAGTAATCGAAGCAGAAGACGGAGAACAAGGCATAAAGAAATTTAACGAAAATCAAGTAGATTTAATTATTCTAGATTTAATGCTACCGAAATTAGATGGATGGGAAGTTTGTAAGCTAATTAGAGAGCAATCGAGTATACCAATCATTATGACTACTGCTCGTTCAGAAGAAGAAGATCAATTACTTGGTTTTGATATTGGAACAGATGAATATGTGACAAAGCCATTTAGTCCTAAAATTCTAGTAGCAAAAGCAAAAAGTGTACTTAGAAGAACGGCTGATTTAAAAGAAGACGATAAAGAATCGAAAACGATTTGTGGAATTACAATCAATACCTCGTCAAGGACAGCTTCAATAAATAATGAATTATTACAACTTACGAACAAAGAGTTCGAATTATTATGTTATTTAATTGATAATAAAGGCATCGTATTAACAAGAGATCAATTATTAAATAATATTTGGGGCTTTGATTATTTTGGAGATGGTAGAACAGTTGATACACATATAAAAAAACTTAGACATAAATTGGGAGACAAAGCAAAGCATATAGCAACAGTTATAAGAGTAGGCTATAAGTTTGAGGAGTAGAAGATGAAAAATAGTATAGTCCGTAAACTTTTTTTATCCATAACGTTATTATTAGTTATATTTTTATTAATTGTATTTGTTGGTCAATCAATCTTTATGCAATCTTTTTATACGAATAAGAAAGTAAATATTGTAACAGAAGAACTAACACAATTTGCTAAAGGGTATAAAGCGGGTAAATTTAACAACAATCAGTTTCAACAAGAACTAACCAAACTATATTCCAAATACAATACAACTTTGGCAGTTTTAGATAAAAGAGGGGTACTTAAAGCTGAGAATAATTTTGATTTAACCGTTCTTACAAATGAAGGGAAAAAGGTTTATGTACCTTTAAATAATCTATTATATTCAGATCAAATAGAAAGTATTTTAGGTCTTAATATTAAAGAAAATTCAAGGATTACAATCCGAGGTTATGTTCAAGATGATTATTTTATTCCACTCTATATAAAAACGAATATGGGTGTATGGCAAGAGGAAAATCAACCGTCTAACACGGTTCAATTGTCAACTAAAGATAATCTTCAGGAAATGGTGAATATTGAAATTAAAGGGAAAGTTGTTAATTTACATTTACCAATTGCAAATCAATATACATATTCAGCTCAAATGAACTCCTTAATGGGTGCGATAACTGATTGGACAAAGACTAATGAAGATTTTTCTAACTATACTGAGGAGGATTTTCCATTAATTTATCGTTACTTAGATCGAGCAAATGGATTAGAAAATAAAGTTTTTATTTACCCAATTAATACTAATAAAGGTTCAAAAGAAGTTATTTTTGCGATTACATCACTACAACCAGTAAATGAAGCAATGTACGTTTTAAAAGATTTTTATATTTACGCTTTTATTATTGCTTTATTGTTGATTGTGATTGTTTCTTTTTACTATTCGAAATTGATTACGAAGCCATTATTGAAAATGAATTCGGTAACAGATCAATTAGCAAAGTTAAACTTTAACGAGAAAATCGATATTCAATCCGATGATGAAATTGGACAATTATCCAAATCAATTAATTCATTATCCGAGAATTTAGCTAGTACGATTGAAAATTTACAGCAGGCAAATGTTAAATTAATGAAGGATATTGAAAAAGAAAAGCAGTTAGAACAAACAAGAAAAGAGTTTATTAGTGGTGTATCCCATGAGTTAAAAACGCCACTAAGTATCGTGCAAAGTTATGCAGAAGGTTTAAAAGATGGATTAAATATTGAAAAAAATGGTTATTATGCAGATGTAATCCTTGAAGAAGTTGATCGGATGAACGGGTTAGTTGTCGATATGCTTGAACTTTCCAAACTTCAATCAGGAACATACACACTTAGAAGTGAACCTTTCTTAATTGTTGATTGCATAGAAAATGTGATTATTCGCATGTTTGAAAATAGTAGTATTCATTGTCATTTCAATTTTAATCTAGATGAGGATACGCTCGTATTAGGTGAAAAAAGAAAAATAGAACAAGTGATCATTAATATCCTTTCAAATGCTATCCATTATGGAAACCCAGGTAGTGTCATAAAAATGAATTTATTAGATGAAGGGGATTATGTAAATATCTCTATTTTTAATGAAGGTAATCCAATCCCTGCTGATAAAATTGATAAAATTTGGGATCGCTTCTATCGAATTGATGAATCTAGAAATAGACAAAATGGTGGAACAGGATTAGGGTTAGCAATCGTAAAAACAATCCTTGACTTACATCATTCAACTATAAAAGTTCATAATAAGGAAGATGGAGTTGAATTTATTTTTAATTTGAAAAAATATTTGAATTAAATCAAAAAGTTCACAGCAAATACACATGAGTGGGTTAAATTAATATCAATCAAAGATACCTACATATTGGAGGAATGAATTATGGGATATTATGATGAAACAGATTTATACGATGAAAATAATCATAAAAGACAAAAGAGAAGTAGACGTGGAGGGTATCCACTTGTTACAGGCTTTATTGGAGCGATCATTGGAGCTGTAACGATCTCAATCGTATCCCCGGATATTTTTAACTTAACAAATAAAAATGCAAACTTATCAAATGATACGAATACTGTACCAACACAAGTTATTAATGTATCACGCGAAGATTTAACAACTACGATCCAAAATGCTCGCAAATTTGTAGTAGGAGTTAATAACTATCAATCATCCAATCCATTTTCAATGGAAACGCAAGAAGCTGGATCTGGTTCAGGTGTAGTTTATAAAAGAGTAGGAAATAAAGCTTTAGTAGCGACAAATAACCATGTTGTTGCTGGTGCAAAGCAATTAAAAGTAAAAATGGCAGATGGTCAATTAATTGATGCTAAACTTGTTGGAACAGATGAATTATTAGATTTAGCTGTTGTCGCAATTGATGCAAAATATGTTACGAATATCGCTAAATTAGGTGATTCTGAAAAAATTAATGTAGGTGAAACTGCTATTGCAATTGGAAATCCACTTGGATTTTTAGAAAGTACTGTAACTGAAGGTATTGTAAGTAGTAAAGCACGTGAAATACCACAAGATATCGATGGAGATGGCGTTGCAGATTACCAAACTCAAGTAATCCAAACAGATGCAGCGATTAATCCAGGTAATAGTGGTGGTGCTTTAATCAACGCAAAAGGTGAAGTAATCGGGATTAATTCAAGTAAAATTGCTGAACAAGCTGTTGAAGGAATTGGATTTGCGATCCCAATGAATATTGCAAAACCAGCTTTAGATCAGATCGAAAAATTTGGTGAAGTAACTCGACCTGTAATGGGTGTAGGCTTAAAATCACTTGATGAAATACCGCAATTTAATATCGAAGAAACATTAAAATTACCTGGTTCAGTGACAAAAGGTGCAGTTGTTACACATGTTGATCCAAATACTCCTGCGGCTAAAGTTGGAATGAAACAATTAGACGTGATCGTTGCACTTGACGACAAACCAGTAAGTGACGTAATTACTGTAAGGGAATACCTATATTCACACAAAAAAGTTGGAGATAAATTAAAGATTACTTATTACCGTGATGGTAAATTAACTAATTCAACTTTAACATTAGCTTCTAGTCAATGATTTGACAGGCCATTGACTTAGGAAATATGATAAAAGAATAAAAAATAAGCGAAAAGTTTAGTATGTAACATATATTTGATTTTTTAAACTGATTGAAAACGCTTGTCTTTCGAGGCGCGAAGGCTGATGAGGAGCGGAGTTACCTAGACAGGTAATGAGCACCGCAGTAAGACGAAGCAACGAAGAAAGCGAGCGTTTTTAACTGTTTGAAGCGCTTATTTATACAGAAAGAAAGGGTGATTAGCAATGAGTAAATACCCATCAAGAGAAGAAATTGGCAAGATTTTAAAATCAAGTAAAGTAATTGCAGTTGTTGGATTATCAAAAGACCCGTCTAAAACGTCTTATATGGTAAGCAAGGCAATGCAAGATGCTGGATATAAAATTATTCCAGTAAACCCAACAGTTGATACGGTATTAGGAGAAAAAGCAGTAGCGAGTTTAACCGAAATAAATGAAAAAGTTGATATTGTAAATGTATTTAGAAGACCTGAACACCTATTACCTGTAGCACAAGAGTTTCTTAAAATTGATTGCGATGTTTTCTTTGCACAGCTTGGAATTGAAAACGAAGAAGCATATCAATTGTTAAAGGAAAATGGTAAAACAGTCATTATGGATCGTTGTATTAAAGTTGAGCATGCAATGACAAGATAGGCCGTTAAAAAAGCTCACTGTTTCAGACTGGCCATCCAGACGCTCGTTTTCTTCGTTGCGTTGTCTGGCTACGGTGCTCATTACCGCTTAGCGGTAACTTGCGTCAAAAATTGCCTTCGTGCTTCAAAAGTCAAGCGCTTTCAATCAGTCTGTAAATTAAATTTTTAAATTTTTTTAAATCTGGCTCACTGTTAATCAGTGAGTTTTTTTAACGGAAGATCGAGTAGGGAATAAGACCATTAGGGTAATCGAGAAATTGTACTGATGTACATCAAAATAGATTAGCAATTAAAATGCCAGTTTGCACTAACTTTAAAATTGAATTTGTAAGTTAATTTATCAATTTTCAACTTTAAACCTGCATTTTCTTGATACAAAAATCCAGCTTTTTATGAACTTGTCCGATTTTTTTTTTCATGTTCGACTTGTAAGTTAGGAAAAAAACCATTAACATGAACGATTAGAAGAAACATTTTATATAATATGATATAATGGAACAGATGTTCCTATGTAAGTGTTTAGTTAGAAAGGAGAAATGGTGTTGGCAAAGAATGAAACAACATATAACGAAGATGCGATACAGGTACTAGAAGGTTTAGAAGCTGTACGTAAACGACCTGGAATGTATATTGGCAGCACAGATAGTAGAGGTCTGCACCATTTAGTTTATGAAATTGTAGATAACTCTGTAGATGAAGCATTAGCTGGTCACGGGACTCAAATAGATGTGGTTATTCATAAGGATAATAGCTTAAGCGTAAAAGACCATGGTCGTGGGATGCCTACTGGAATGCACAAAATGGGAAAACCAACTCCAGAAATTATTTTAACTGTATTACACGCAGGTGGTAAATTTGGACAAGGCGGCTACAAAACAAGTGGTGGTCTACATGGTGTTGGTGCATCAGTAGTAAATGCTTTATCAGAATGGTTAACAGTTGAAATACACCGTGAAGGAACAATTTACAAGCAACGTTTTGAAGATGGAGGTAAAGCAGTAACTTCATTAGAAATCATTGGTAAGACAAGACGAACTGGTACGACGATCCATTTTAAACCAGATCCAACTATTTTTAGCACGACAAATTTTAACTTTGATACTTTATGTGAAAGACTTAGAGAGTCAGCATTTTTATTAAAAGGTTTAAAAATTACAATTAAAGATGAACGACATGATGCGTTTGAAGAGTTTTATTATGAAAACGGTATCGAAGCATTCGTATCGTATTTGAACGAAGAAAAAGAAGCATTACATCCTGTTGTATTCTTTGACGGATTACAAAATAAAATTGAGGTTGAATTTTCGTTCCAATTTAATGATGGATATTCGGAAACGATGCTTTCTTTCGTAAATAATGTTCGAACAAAAGATGGTGGTACGCACGAAGTTGGTGCAAAAACTGCTTTAACAAGAGCATTTAATGAATATGCAAGAAAAGTGAGTCTTTTAAAAGAAAAAGATAAAAATCTAGATGGAGCGGATATTCGTGAGGGATTAGCTGCAATTGTTTCTGTACGAATTCCTGAAGAACTGCTTCAATTTGAAGGACAAACAAAAGGTAAATTAGGTACTAGTGAAGCAAGATCAGCTGTTGACTCAGTAGTTTCGGATTCATTAGCTTATTTTCTGGAAGAAAATCCAGACATTGCAACTTCTTTAGTAAAGAAATCTATAAAAGCTTATCAAGCTAGAGAAGCTGCAAGAAAAGCACGTGAGGAAGCAAGAAGTGGTAAAAAGAGAAAGCGTTCAGAAACTTCATTAAGCGGTAAGCTCACACCTGCACAGTCACGTAACCCACAGAAAAATGAATTATACCTAGTTGAGGGTGATTCAGCTGGTGGAAGTGCGAAACAAGGCCGTGATCGACGTTTCCAAGCAATCTTGCCTTTACGTGGTAAAGTTATCAATACCGAGAAGGCAAAACTAGCTGACATAATGAAAAATGAAGAGATTAATACGATTATTCATGCGATTGGTGCAGGAGTAGGTAGTGATTTTGATATTGATGATGTTAACTATGACAAAATCGTTATTATGACCGATGCTGATACAGATGGAGCGCATATTCAAGTACTTTTATTAACATTCTTTTACCGCTATATGAAGCCACTAGTAGAAGCTGGTAAAGTTTATATTGCCTTACCTCCTTTATTCAAAGTAAGTAAGGGTACTGGAAAAAAAGAAGTAATCGAATACGCTTGGTCAGAGGTAGACCTACAAGATGCAATCAAAAAAGTTGGTAAAGGGTATATGATTCAGCGTTATAAAGGACTTGGTGAGATGAATGCTGACCAACTTTGGGATACAACGATGGATCCAGAAACGAGAACGCTTATTCGTGTGAAAATTGATGATGCCGCAAGAGCAGATCGTCGTGTAACTACATTAATGGGTGATAAAGTTGAACCTAGACGTAAGTGGATTGAATCGAATGTAGTATTTGATTTAGATGAAGAGGATAAAATTTTAAACAATGAGCAAGTTGAAGTAGATTCAGAAGGGAGCAAAGTCTGATGCAATCATCGGAAAAATTATATAATATCCCTTTAGAAGATATAATAGGTGACCGCTTTGGTCGATATAGTAAGTATATTATTCAAGAACGAGCATTACCTGATGCTCGTGACGGATTAAAGCCAGTTCAACGCCGTATTTTATATTCAATGCACGTTGAAGGAAACACGCAAGACAAGCCTTACCGTAAATCTGCTAAAACAGTCGGAAATGTAATCGGTAATTACCATCCTCATGGTGATACTTCTGTTTATGATGCAATGGTACGACTAAGTCAAGATTGGAAATTAAGAAATGTATTAGTTCAAATGCATGGAAATAACGGTAGTATTGATGGAGACCCGCCAGCAGCTATGCGTTATACGGAAGCTAGGTTATCAGCAATAGCAAGTGAACTATTGAGAGATATTGATAAAGAAACAGTTGATTTTGTGCCCAACTTTGACGATACGAGTATGGAGCCAGTTGTTTTACCATCAATGTTTCCAAATTTATTAGTCAACGGTAGTACTGGAATCTCTGCTGGATATGCAACTGAAATACCTTCGCACCACCTTGGAGAAGTAATCGATGCGACGATTATGCGCATTGAAAATAAAAACTGTTCAGTAGATGAATTAATGACCGTAATCCACGGTCCTGATTTTGCTACTGGAGGGATTATTCAAGGTGTAGATGGTATTAAAAAAGCTTATGAAACAGGAAAAGGAAAAATCATTATTCGAAGCCGAGTTCATACCGAGGATTTACGTGGTGGAAAACAGGCATTAATTATTACAGAAATTCCTTCAGAAGTGAATAAAGCGAATTTAGTAAAGAAAATGGACGAGGTTCGTCTTGATCGAAAAGTAGATGGCATTACGGAAGTACGCGATGAAACAGATCGTACAGGACTACGTATTGTCATTGAACTGAAAAAAGATGCAAATAACGAAGCGATTTTAAATTATTTATATAAAAATACTGAGCTTCAAATACCTTATAACTTCAATATGGTTGCGATTTATAATCGTACACCAAAACAGATGTCATTACCGGCAATTCTTGATGCTTATATTGAACATCAAAAAGAAGTCATTACAAATCGTTCAAATTTTGATTTAAGAAAAGCGAAAGCTCGCCAACATGTTGTAGAAGGTTTAATGAAGGCTTTATCGATTTTAGATGAAGTGATTACAACAATCCGTTCTGCAAATGATAAACGCGATGCAAAAGATAAGTTAATCGCTCAATTTGAGTTTACTGAACTACAAGCTGAAGCGATTGTTATGTTACAGTTATATCGTTTAACAAATACTGATATTACTGCATTACAAGAAGAAGCAGATGAGTTAGATAAAAAGATTAAACAGCTAGAAGCAATTTTAAACAGTGAAGCAAAATTATTGTCAGTGATCAAAACAGACTTAAAGAAAATTAAGTTAAAATATGCAGACGACAGACGTTCAACCATTCAAGAAGAAATTGAAGAAATTAAAATTTCTAGAGAAGATATAATTGCTCAAGAAGACGTCGTTGTCACCGTTACAAGTGAAGGATACGTTAAACGAACTAGTCCAAGATCATATTCAGCATCGAATGGTAAAGATTACGGTATGAAAGAAGGAGACCGTTTAATTTATCAAATAGAAAGTACAACGACGGATACTCTAATTTTATTTACGTCAAAAGGTAACTATTTATATTTACCAATTCATGAAATGCAGGATATCAGATGGAAAGATATGGGGCAACATGTTGCTAATATTATTCCTATTGAACGAGATGAAGCAATTCTTTCTGCTACGGTCGTAAATAATTTTGAAGAAAATAAAGATTATATTTTATTTGTCACTAAAAATGGTGTTGTAAAGCGTACAAGTATACAGCAATTAAAAGTACAACGATATTCTAAACCACTTGTCGGTATGTCAATTAAGTCAGATGATTCCTTAATATTTGCTGGTGTCATTTCAGAAACTGATCAAGTCTTGTTGGCTACAAATTCAGGATACACATTGTTATTTAATGTTGAAGAGATTAGTATTCAAGGTTTAAGAGCTGGTGGAGTTAAAGGTATTAACTTAAAGGATCATGATTTTGTTGTTTCTGCAGACACCATCAGTAATAAAGTGAAAGAAATATTCTGTGCAACACATCGAGGGGCAATTAAAAAAATGAAACTCGATACGATCCCTCAAAGTTCTAGAGGTACACGAGGTGTTAAAGTACTTCGAGATTTAAAAAATAACCCTCATATGTTAATTGGGGTATACGCAATAAATGAAAAAGATATGTTTGCTTTATTAAGTAAATCTGGTCAATTTGAGACAGTTGACCCAACTGATTTAAGAAATAGTGATCAATATAGTAATGGATCATTTGTTATGGATACAGATGATTCTGGTGAAATTAAGACGATCATTCGATATAAAAAAGAAGAAAATAATTAATAAAAGACCTATTCCAAACTTTTTGGAATAGGTTTTTTTGTCGAATTTGTCGAAAAACGTAAAATGATACTAGGAAAATGTTTTTTGAGGAATTAACCAAAGGAAACACATTAAAATCTTTTAATTTTATATTTCGGAAATAAGGAAAAAAGGTTTTTAATGATTTTTTATT
The DNA here is from genome assembly GCF_042887255.1 of Gottfriedia sp. NPDC057948. Taxonomy (NCBI): domain Bacteria; kingdom Bacillati; phylum Bacillota; class Bacilli; order Caryophanales; family Bacillaceae; genus Gottfriedia; species Gottfriedia sp. NPDC057948. Next base: position 9,613 of record NZ_JBHVPN010000028.1, on the reverse strand, counting down.
GGTAATAATTGCCTATAATAACAGAGAATCGACAGAATTGTCGAAATATTTTGAACCAAAAGAACTTGTCTAACGAAAAAATATAGCTTACTATTTTCTTAAGAATTTTAAATTTTCAAAAAAATAGGTTATCAAGGGGGCGTACATATGGTTTTTAAGAAGGGATTTGCAATTTTAGCATCAGTATCGTTAACTGCGGGTATTTTAGCAGGCTGTGGTAATAGTAGTTCAAAGGATGGAAGTCAGGTCATTAAAATTGCTACAAATACACCGTTATCTGGTAATAATGCAATTTTAGGTGAATCCATTAAACTTGGAGCACAGCTTGCATTAGAGGATCAAAAAGCAGCTTTCAAAAAATTAGGCTTTGATTTAAAAATTGTACCTTATGATGACCAAGGGGATCCAAAAAAAGGTGTAGCAAATGCTGAGCAGTTAGCTGCAGACAATAAAATCCTTGGTGTTGTAGGACACTTAAACTCTGGTGTAGCAATTCCTTCTTCAGTAAAGTATGAGAAAGACCATATCGTAATGGTATCTCCTTCAAATACTGCAAATGAAGTAACTGATCGTGGATTAGGAGTAGTTAACCGAATTTGTGCTCGTGATGACTTCCAAGGTCCTGCAGGTGCAAATTTTGCTGTTAATACTTTAAAAGCTAAAAAGATTTTTATCATTCAAGATAAAACACCTTACGGAACTGGTTTAGCAAATGAATTCAAAGGTGCTGCTGAGAAATTAGGCGCTAAAATTTTAGGTGAAGAAGGGATCTCAATTGGAGATAAAGACTTTAACGGAGTACTAAACAATGCAATTGCGAAAAAGCCTGATTTAGTATTCTTCGGTGGACTTTATGCTGAAGGTGGAATTTTATTAAAACAAGCTCGTGAAAAAGGATTAAACATCCCATTCATGGGTGGAGATGGAATGGACTCTTCAGGTTTAGTTGATATTGCTGGAGATGCTGTTAAAAACTTCTATTATACTTCAGTAGCTGGTGATACGTTAAAAACTGATAAAGGTAAAGCTTTTGCTGACGCTTATAAATCTAAATTTAATAAAAACATTGAATCGTTCTCATCTTACGGATATGATTCTGCTGGTGTTTTATTAGAAGGATTAAAAAATGCAATCAATGATAATAAAGGAAAAACGCCAACTCGTGAACAAGTTGAAAAAGCAGTACGTGCAATCCAAGATTATGATGGTGTAGTAACGAAGGTGGGCTTCGACGATAAAGGGGACAACAAATACGCGAAAGTATTTATTTATACGTTTAAAGAAGCTAAATACCCTGGTACTCAAGAAGGCGAAGTTACTAAACCATAATTAGAAACAAACCCTACCAGTCTTAAAGAAAAGAGTATCCTGTAAAATGTGATACTCTTTTTCTCTCAATAAGATGAGAAAATTGTAAAATTTTGGAAATTAATAGGAAGTAAACTACATTATTTATAGGAGGTCTTATACATGAATGAAGTAATCCAAACACTACCTCAAGTTCTAATAGACGGTCTTGTTTTAGGAGCAGTATATGCAATCGTAGCACTCGGTTACACGATGGTTTATGGGATATTGGAACTAATCAATTTTGCACATGGTGAAATATTTATGGTGGGTGCGTTTATTGGTACTGCAGTATTAATTACATTTACTGGTTTAGGTTTATTAAGTAGTTTACCTGCAATTATCGTGTTAGCAATTGTTTTAATAGTAGCTTCATTAGCAACTGGTTTCCTAGGAATGGGGATCGAAAGAGTTGCATATCGTCCATTACGAAAAGCACCAAAGTTAATTACATTAATTACAGCAATCGGTATTTCATTTTTACTACAAGATATCGTACGTTTTATTGCTGAATTAAAAGAAGGAAATTACATTATTACTGGCCCATCACTATTTTCTGGACAACACCAAATTAAAACTAGCTCAATTCTTTCTTCATTTGGAAATGCACAAATTAAATCAGCATCAATCATTATTTTAGTCGTTGCAGTTGTAATGATGATTTCATTAGATTACTTCATCAATAAAACAAAATGGGGTACAGCAATGCGTGCAGTTGCACAGGATCGTGAAACTGCATCATTAATGTCTGTAAACGTTAACAAAGTCATCTCTTTAACATTCTTTTTAGGTTCTGGATTAGGTGGTGCAACTGGCGTACTATTTGCATTACAGTACAGCACTATTGATCCGTATATCGGTTTTATTTTAGGCCTAAAAGCATTTACAGCAGCAGTATTAGGTGGAATCGGAAATATCCGTGGAGCAATGTTTGGCGGTTTATTAATCGGTGTAATCGAAGTGTTTGCAGCAACAAATTTATCAACTTTAACACATGGTATTTTCCCATCAGAATATAAAGATGTTGTTGCATTTGGAATTTTAATTCTAGTTCTAATATTCAAGCCAGAAGGTTTATTAGGTAAACCTGTAGCTGAGAAAGTGTAGGTGAATTAGATGAAGAGCTTATTAAATGGGTTAAAACAATCAAATAAACTACAAGGTATGTTCTTAGGAGCTTATATCGTTGTTACATCATTAGGATTATACTTTTTGCAAGAATCGGTTACCGCATTTCTATTAATCTTGTTCTCACTTTACTTATTATATAAAACTAATTTTCCAGTCAAATTAAAATGGAGCATTGGAATCTTAGTTTTAACCGTGATTATGCCTTATGTTGCATCACAAGGTACAGCATTTGAATCATATATGGGTGTAGCGACTTTAGTTGGAATCTATGTTGCAATGGCACTTGGATTAAACGTAGTAGTTGGTTTAGCGGGCCTATTAGATTTAGGATTCGTTGCCTTCTTTGCAATCGGTTCATATACTTATGCAATTTTTTCGACTAAACAAGTTACGAATTTCTTACATTTTGATTTCCTTCCGTTTTCAGGAAACTCATTTTGGGTATTTATTATAATCGGTGGAATTATCGCTGCAATTGCAGGTGTATTATTAGGTATTCCAGTATTGCGTGTAAAAGGTGATTATTTAGCAATTGTAACATTAGGCTTTGGAGAAATTATTCGAATTGTATTTAATAACTTAGATAAACCAATAAATATTACTGGAGGAGCACAAGGTATTTCTTCGATTCCAGCTCCTACTATTTTTGGATTAGAGATTGATAATTCTGGGCAATTTTATTATGTCGTGTTAGTTGTTTTATCAATCGTCATTTTAGCTGTTACTAGATTACAAGATTCTAAGCTTGGACGTTCTTGGAAGGCGGTACGTGAGAATGAAATCGCTGCACAAGCATCAGGTATTCATTTAGTACGTACGAAATTAATTGCATTTGCAATCGGTGCATCTTTCTCAGGAATGATGGGAGTAGTTTTCTCTGCAAAGCAAATGTTTATTGACCCAACAAGCTTTACATTACTTGAATCGATTACGATCTTAGTAATGGTTATTTTAGGCGGAATGGGTAGTGTTCCAGGTGTTATCCTTGGAGCAGCACTTGTAACAATCTTAAATCTACAAGTATTAACAGAGGTAACAAACTATTTAAACCAATTAACATTAGATGGAGTTATTAACTTACCACCAGCTCTATCGCCTTCTAAAATGCAACGTATGATTTTCGGACTTATTTTAGTACTTGCAGCAATTTTTAGGCCAAAAGGATTATTGCCTGCCAAAAATAAGGTTGTTCCAAAAGAAGACGTCGTAGATCAAACTGTAGTCGAAGAAAAAACACGCACAGTTTCATTTTAAGAGAGGAGGTTATCAAATGTTAAAAACAACGAATTTAACGAAAAGCTTTGGCGGTTTAACAGCTGTTAATAATGTAAATATTGATATTAAAGAAGGCTCAATTACAGCGGTAATTGGACCAAATGGAGCTGGAAAAACAACATTCTTTAATATGATTACAGGTGTGTACACTCCTAGTAGTGGAGAAATTTTGTTAGGGAATGAGAGTTTAGTAGGCTTAAAACCACATACTGTTAATAAAAAAGGGATCGCGCGTACATTCCAAAATATTCGTCTATTTAATAGTATGACTGCTTTAGAAAATGTCATGGTAGGAATGCATCAGCATTTAAAGTATGGTGTTTTTTCAACAATATTCCATTTGCCTAAATTTAAAAAAGCAGAAAAAACGGCATTGAAAGAAGCATATAAATGGTTAGAATACGTCGGATTGGCTGAATTTTATAATGAGGAAGCATCGAGTCTATCATACGGTGCACAAAGACGACTTGAAATCGCTCGTGCATTAGCAACTCAACCAAGAATCTTACTTTTAGATGAACCAGCTGCGGGGATGAATCCGAAAGAAACGAAAGAATTGACAGATTTAATCTATCAAATGAGAGATGACCTTAACTTAACAATCGTCTTAATCGAGCATGATATGAAGCTTGTTATGGAAATATCCGAGTATCTATTTGTACTTGATCATGGCGAAAAAATTGCAGAAGGAAAACCACTTGAAATTCGAAATAATCAAAAAGTAATTGAAGCATATTTAGGAAAAAGTGCAGTGACTACTGCATAGTGAAAGGAGTACGAAAAAATGACGCTATTACAATTAAAAGATATTAACTCTTTTTACGGTGGTATTCAAGCACTGAAAAATATTAACATTGAAGTAAATGAAGGTGAAATTGTAACGTTAATTGGAAGTAACGGTGCTGGAAAATCTACTACTCTAAAAACGATTTGTGGCCAAGTTAAACCAAAATCTGGAACGCTGATTTATAAAGGTGAAGAAATAATAAAGCTACAATCTCATGAAATTGCCTTAAAAGGAATCGCCCATGTACCAGAAGGAAGAAGAATCTTTTCTAAATTAAGTGTAAAAGAAAATTTAGAGATGGGTGCTTTCTCAGTTAAAGATAAAAAACTAATCGCTGCCCGCATGGAAATGGTATTTGATTATTTTCCAAGACTGAAAGAGCGTTTAAGCCAAAAAGGTGGTACGATGAGTGGAGGAGAACAACAAATGCTAGCGATTGGTAGAGGACTGATGATGGGACCATCCTTGCTAATGCTAGATGAACCATCTATGGGCCTTGCTCCAATTATCGTTGAACAAATATTTGAAATCATTGAGCAACTAAATAAACAAGGAATGACAATCTTATTAGTCGAACAAAACGCTTACCAAGCATTACAAATTGCTCACCGCGGGTATGTAATTCAAACTGGTGAGATCCAAATGGTTGGTGAAGGAAAGACATTAATGAATAATGAAGAAGTGAAAAAAGCCTATTTAGCTTAATGAATCTGCAAATCAAAAATAGATAAAGGAAAAGGGATGTATCATGAGTCGGGTCAACTGACATATGAACATCTCTTTTTTGATGTGAATGAGTGTGAAAATTAATATAAAGAGTAGATATCTAGGAGGCAATGATCATTTTAAGTCTATTTCCAGACTTATATAAAGATAAATGGCAGATTTGGTGAATTTTAATTGCAGAATCGGTAATTTTATTTGCAGATTTGCTGATTTTAATTGTAGCTTCGGTGATTTTAATTGCAGATACACTGATTTTATTGGCAGTCCGCCATTCATTTGCAAGTTTTCAACGTTCATTTGTACTATTAAGTTTCTTATTTGCTGTACTTTAAGGTTTATTTGCAGTTGAATCGGTCGGTACCTTACTAAGATTTTCCCAATAATATAAAAGAGGGAACCCCTTAAGGATTCCCTCATTAATAATGATTATTTATTAGAAATAAATTCCGAAATTTTTAATTGTTCTTCACTTGACGCATTGTTAATTGAAGATTGAAGTGATTCCTCTAGTAAACTACGATTCTTGTAAAAATCTTCATGTTTACTATTATAATAGTACTTCACTGCTTCTAAATCTGAGAAAAACTCTTTTCCAAGCTTTAGAAGAAATGTTACTGGAAGTCCTTCGATCACTACTGAATTTACATTTTCAGAAATTTCATTTACCGTACTGTTTGAAGATGAAATCATTTCCTCGTTTAATTCTCTAACAAGTAATTGTTCGAACCCTTTTATTTTATTGTTTCTTTTGTTCACGATTCGCTTTTTGTTTGTCTTTAATAAACGAATGGAATGATGTTTATCAAGCAATACTGCTGAACGTTTCTTTTTCTTTAAAAAAATGCTGCTACTCAAAACTAGCACTCCCTTCTGATAGTATTGGTATATAAATAAAACAACTTTTCTATCATACCAATTAATGCTCATACTGTAAAGGTTTTATCTTTACATGAAATATGCCCTGGAATATTCAAAAAATTCACGGTATTTTTTTATCAAAATTGTTCATAATAATATTTGACTTAATCATTGTCACTTTGTTAAAATAACAACATATTATTTATTACATATAACGTTGACGGAAAGAAGTACCTAAAGATAATTTTGTATAGCGAATTGAGGATAGTGTGAGCTCAATCAAAACCTTTAGCGAAAGGCATTCCTGAGTTAATTCTTAAAGTGGACAATTTTTTTAATTGTCAACTAGGGTGGAACCGCGGGTGCACATACAGCTCTCGTCCCTAGGCAGAAAATGCCTAAGGATGAGAGCTTTTTTATTTCATTCTTGCATTTTCAAAAAACAATTGAAAATTGGAGGTAGATGAAATGTCAGAAAAAACAATGGATGTCATAGTAAGTCATGCTAAACACAGAGGATTTGTATTTCCAGGATCTGAAATTTACGGTGGTTTAGCAAATACGTGGGATTATGGTCCACTAGGTGTTGAATTAAAAAATAATGTGAAAAAAGCTTGGTGGAAAAAGTTTGTTCAACAAAGTCCATATAATGTTGGATTAGATGCTGCAATCTTAATGAATCCACGTACTTGGGAAGCTTCAGGTCATATTGGTAACTTTAATGATCCAATGATCGATTGCAAAAATTGTAAAGCTCGTCATCGTGCTGATAAATTAATCGAAAATGCACTTGAAGAAAAAGGAATGGAAATAATCGTTGATGGTCTTCCCTTTTCAGAAATGGCTAAATTGATTGAGGAACATAAAATTGCTTGTCCTGATTGTGGTAGCCATGATTTTACAGATATTCGTCAATTTAACCTAATGTTTAAAACATTCCAAGGTGTTACTGAGTCAAGTACGAATGAAATTTTCTTACGTCCAGAAACAGCTCAAGGTATTTTCGTAAACTTCAAAAATGTTCAACGTACAATGAGAAAGAAAGTACCATTTGGTATTGCTCAAATAGGTAAAAGCTTCCGTAACGAAATTACACCAGGAAATTTCACGTTCCGTACTCGTGAATTTGAACAAATGGAGCTGGAATTCTTCTGTAAACCAGGTGAAGAATTAGAGTGGTATTCTTATTGGAAAGAAACTGCTAATAAATGGCTATTAGCTTTAGGTATGAATGAAGAAAATCTTCGTTTACGTGAACATAGTGCGGATGAATTATCACACTATAGTAACGCGACAACTGACTTTGAATATAAATTCCCATTTGGTTGGGGCGAATTATGGGGCATTGCGTCTCGTACAGATTATGATTTAAAACAACATATGGAATATTCAACAGAAGATTTCACATATCATGATCCAATTACAAATGAAAAATACGTTCCATATTGTATCGAGCCATCATTAGGTGCAGATCGTGTGACATTAGCATTTTTAATTGATGCTTATGAAGAAGAGGCATTAGAAGATGGTACATCTCGTACAGTAATGCGTCTACATCCTGCATTAGCACCATATAAGGCAGCGATTTTACCATTATCTAAAAAATTATCAGAAAATGCACAAGAAGTATTTGCTTCTTTAGCAGAAGATTTCAATGTTGATTTTGATGAAACTGGTTCAATTGGAAAACGTTACAGACGTCAAGATGAAATCGGTACTCCTTTCTGTATTACTTACGACTTCGAATCAATTGAAGACGGAAAAGTAACAGTTCGTGACCGTGACACTATGGAGCAAACTCGTGTTGCAATAAGTGAATTACAATCATTTTTAGCAAATAAAATTAAATTTTAATTTAGTTTTTAGAAATAAGGTGTCCTTTTGGACATCTTTTTTCATATATTTTACTAAAGCTTGTTTAAAGTTTAAGAAATTTACTAAAAATGGTAAAATAAAGGTATAAAATAAAGGAGGAGTTTAAATGAGGAGTTCAAATCCTATCTTAAATTCTGAACGATTAACGAAATCAAGACATGCTGCTAAAGCGATGACGATCGGTGGAACAATTGGTAAAACAATTATCGCATTAATCTTACTAATCGCAACAGCAGGATACTCATTTTATCTAACGGCTACTGGAACCCTGAATTCTAAAGTGTTTATTGGATGTTTAATCGTTGCATTCATAATTGGGTTAGTAACATCTTTTTCTCCTAGAATTGCGCCAATTACTACACCTATTTATGCAGCAGTTGAAGGGATTCTAATTGGTAATATTTCAGCTGTTTACGAAGCAACATATGGAATGATTGTCCTACAAGCGGTTCTATTAACAATTGCAATTATAGCAGGAACATTAATTTGTTATGCTACTGGACTAGTTAAAGTAACGCACCGTTTTAGATCAATTGTTTTTGGATTAACAATCGGAGTGTTTATCTTTTATTTACTAACGATGGTCCTTCAATTATTCCATGTTCCAATTCCATATATCCATCAATCTGGTCCAATTGGAATATTTGTTAGTTTAGCGATACTTGTTATTGCTTCATTAAATCTATTCTTGGATTTTGATCTAATTACGACAAGTGTTAGACAAGGTGCACCAAAAGAGTTCGAGTGGTATTGTGCTTTTGGTTTATTAGTAACAGTCATTTGGGTTTATATTGAAGCACTTCGATTCCTATCGAGGCTTCGCGATTAAATAATTTTAGTCAGTCAGACCTTACTCTCAAATGAAAGTAAGGTTTTTTACTATAGTTTGATTTGAATTCAATTATGATTAGATAGAATTACATTAGTGGAAAGTAGGGAAATAGATGAGTAAGAAAAAATTTGAAGTCTTTGAAAATGAAACAATTAATGATTGCTTAGAGAGAATGGAAAGAGAAGGCTATACACCAGTTAAAAGAATGGAAGTACCAATATTTTCAGAACAAATGATAAATGGAAAGGTAGAAATTGAACCGACTGGAAGAAAGATAGTATTTGAAGGCAAATTAAATACGAATTAATATGAATAAATATAATAATTTAATGGAATAGTAACCTTATATGAATAAAATGAGGTGAAAATATGCATAAATTAGCATGTCCACGCTGTAAAACAAACAAAAGTAGATTTTATTTAATCGAACAAAACCCAAAAGCAGTTAAATTAAATGCTCAAAGCGGAGATGTTGAATCAGAAGAATACGTTTCAAGTGGGCTAGATCCATTTTTTGTTCCATATAAAGGTCCAGAATATTTAGTTCAATGTGGAACTTGTGGTTTAATTGATCAAAGTGTAATGTTTGAAAAAACAGCAGATTCATTGAAATAATAAAATAAAAAAACTAAGTACTAAGGTATAAATAGAATAAAAATAAGATGACCTCTACAGAGATCATCTTATTTTTCAGAGTGTTGAAAAACAACTTAGTCAATAGATCTAAGCATATAATTTTAGAAAAAATCTCCTTTGTAGGAAAATTATTACTACAAGGGGGT
>NZ_JBHVPN010000027.1:0-46381 GCF_042887255.1 Gottfriedia sp. NPDC057948 | reverse complement strand
TAAAACTAAATAACCTGCCCCCGATAAAATATCGGGAGCAGGTTGCGGCATAGGTGTTTTTTCTGAAGTCCCAAAAACAGGGTTCAGACTAATTTGAGAACAGGTTTTTGATTGTTATTTTTCTAGGATAGCTCAGCATTTTAATTACTCATATTGTTTTTAGCATTTTCTAGATTATAAATTGAATAATGATCCTAATTGATTATTACTTGCTGTTGTTCCATCAAACCCAGCAATAATTAAGTACCTCCAATGAATAGTTCGCTATTTAATGAAGAAAAAGATAATAAGACTATAAAGTTTTAACAAAATCAATTTAATTTAAGTATAAACTTTAGACATAATTATGAAGCTCTTCTTATACCTGTTGAAATCACTAATTTTTTGAAAATTTTTTTATGACGATAATATACATAAGTTGCTAGTATAATACTGATTATTGCAATTATAAAATCTAACCAAAACACAACAGTAACTCCGATATTTTTTACTAATAACCCTGTAATATAAGGGATTACAATGAACGCAGAACTTGATGCAGTGCTTACATAAGCCGATATTGTCGCTTTATTTTTAGGGAAGAACTCGACTATTACTGTAATACACAATTGAAATAAACCTGCAGTTGAAAAACCTATAAGAAAAGAACTTATTATTAACAAAATTGGTTGTTGGCTAAATAATAATACCAATAAAGATAATGAAGTTAAAAATGGATACAAAATTAATATTAATATTGGACTTACAAACCGATTGATAACTATTGCAAGTATTAAAACGGAAATTAGTGATCCAATGTTGAAATAACTCAATAACTGAATAGATTCAGTTCTACTCATATCAAGTTTATTAATACCATAAGTTGGGAGCCAAACTTGTACGATCATAAATAATGTTGTGGTTGTAAATCCCATAAAAATGGTAGCTAGGCCTTCCAACCAAATATTTGGTTTTGTTCTAAATCGATCTTCTTCATTGATGTTATCTTCATCATTCTTATTAGATTTCTTAGGAAAACTAACCGAAGATAAGAAACTTCCATTAATCAAAAAGATAAATGCAAGTATAAAAAATGAAAATCCGTAAAAAATTTTGTGATTCATAAAATATGAAATTAAGATTGGAAGGATCATTGCTCCTATTGATATAAATGCTTTTATTAATACAGTTGATAATCCTGTATTTTTTGGAAATGCTTCAATAAGTGCAGGATAAGCGCCAGAGTCTAATATTGAATTACTTACCCCAGCAATAATGGCAAGCAAAAACGCTAATTTATAAGAAGGTGCTAGTGGAATACCAATCAAAAAAATTAGATATAAAAATGAGGCTGTTACCACAAGTGGTTTCCTGCCAAATTTATCTGAAAGTCTACCAGATACACTTAAAGTGATTAATTTTCCAATCCCTATCCCTGAAACTAAGAAACCTATTCCCGAACTATCCGTATTTAATTGTGTTGTTAGAAAACTCATATTAGATGAAAAAATGATATTAATCATACCTAAAAGAAAGTAATTAATATATAACCCTATTGTCATACCAACATGTTGAGTTTTCATATAAAAACCCCCAATCTAAATTAATTATAATGAGAATCACTTTTTGAAAAAGTGCTGAAAACAAGATTGTCCTTACTATAAAAAAATCTTTAATTCGAGATATTAAATTAAATTTTTGCTTTACTATCTAGATGGTAATATTTAAGTCGAAATTATTAAAAAGATAATTCCAACGTTTTTATTTACTCATTTATAAAATTAAATTTATCTTTAATTCGAGATAATTTTAATGCTTATCGACTTAGTTGTCAATAACAAGCTGCAATTCACCGCTTTGCTTACCGGTTGGTTCTCAAGCTGCATATACGATACGCGAAGCTTATACCAAACGGCTTGAAGAGGTCAACATATGGTTAGAGCGTTGTGCTCAATCTGACTAATTGAATAATATGTTGAAACAGCAGTAGCTATCTAATACTTTCTTTTTAGCGTCATTTAGCCGTAATAATGGATCAGTAGCTATTACGTGAAATGCCCCCCAATTTTTAGACACAAATAACAATTGGAGGTGCATTTTTTGTGACCAAAATTTGTTTGAATTGTGTTACCTACCTGCGATAAAACGATTTTAGAATATTAACAGTAAACACATTTGTGTCAAAGCAAAATAATAAGTCGTATAAGCATTTTTAATGAACTTTTTATCCAAGAATAAGCTTAGGAAAAATTGGAGGAATTGAAGCAGTTTCTTGATCTTTACTTTTTCAGCATCTGAGATATCTCTTGAAAGCGATTACCTCTTCTCCCGCTGTAAATGTGTGAGTACATATTTTTACAATTTTGAACGAAAAGTGAACTCATTTGTATTAAACAGAATCATTATTTTTATTGGCTTTGTATTATTAATAAAAAATAGACCGCTATAGTTACTACAAAGGGATATTTTATTCAGTTCACCACTTTAATCTAAACTTTATTCTAATTCTCCCCTATCTTTGAGTATAACCTTTACTTTAATAGTACCAAGAGAATGGGAGGTTAATGGATATTTATCTTTTTTAGTAATTGATTTCCAGGATTTATAATTATTTCTATACAATTCTTCTTCTAAATGAAGTACATCTAGCTTTTTATTTATTCCTATCAAAAAAGTATTACGGATTTCCTGTTCTATCTTTTTTTTCACTTCATTTTTTAATACTTTATTGCTGAATTGGGAATTTAACTGATTCGCAGTTGCATTTACTTTTATTTTCAAATTAAATTTTGGAGCACCTGATTTGTTAATCTTAGTTTGAATTTTAATATTTGGTTTTTCAATTGGAAGCAATGCTTTTAATTTTCCGTTTTTTTCGTTAAGAGAAAGTGGTGTACTCTCAGTATTCTGATCAACCCACCGCAATCCTATTAAATCGTCTTTTGATATCCATTGTGGTTTTTTCCCTTTATAAAACAAAAAAGCTCCATTCACATTCATCATTGGCATATTTTTATCATCTTTTTTCCAAAGTTCATCATGTATTCCAATTGTTGGTACGACAATTGATGCACTAGGTTCATTAATAAGTGCAGCGAATTCAACGGTTTTCATCGGTGAAATTAGTGAATGTTGTTCATAGTTTCCATTCGGTAAATGTAATAACGTCAAAATAGGTGAATTAGGAAGCATAGGTTCTACAGCAAAAATTTTATCAATTGGTTCTTTTGTAGTATAAATCCAAGGTGTAATTCTAGCATCTATAAAACGCTCCATTGTATCCATCGATTCTGCTACTTGTTTTTTCCCTAAAGCTGCTTCACTAAACACAACGGAACTAATTTGACCAAATAACGTCTTTTGTTGGGTGCTATTGTATATTGCGTCCCAAGCCAATGCAAATGTAGAACCCTTTCCTTTACCAATCCAAATATTAGGACCTTCTGTTCCACTACTTCCTTGCTCAGATTTACCAATAGTTGCAAAATCCAATACTTGAAAATATAAAACAAATTCATTATTTACATAATCTACGCCTAGAGCTGAAACATATGTTAGTTGACTTAATTGTTTTTGATCCCAACATCCTGTTAAAAGTAAAATTGGAACAACTAGTAGTATTAACCTCCGTTTCAATTTGACTCATCTCCCTGTTGTCCAAGTTTTGTATTTAAAAATTTGGGAGTTTTTCTCATAAATGGTTTTGGAACTTGAATAAAACCTTTTATGTAGTCACTATCAAATGGATTATCAAATGAAGACATGTATGGCACTCCAAAAGATTTCAACGTTGAGACATAGATTAAAATAAGATAAAGAGCAAGAACTAAACCAGGCAAACCTAAGACACAAGCCATTAAAATACAGATTGCTCTCATTAATATAACTGCACTTCCAAAAGACTGGTTTACAATTAAGAACTGAGACATTAATGTGATTGCAACAATAACAACTCCATTCGGAGAAGAAAGTCCCGAACGAATCATAGTATCTCCTACTATTAACCCTCCTACCACCGTAACAGTTTGACCTGTTGATTTTGGTAATCGCATACCTGCCTCGCGCAGTATTTCAAATAGAATAATTAATATTATTAACTCCATCCCTGCAGAAAATGGGATACCTTTACAATTAAGTGAAATTGTTGCAAGTGCTGGAAATGGAATTTGGTCTTGATGATAAGTTGCCATTGCGATGTAAAAACCGGGAAGTAAGACTGATATGAGTAAACCTAGATATCTTAATACTCTTTCAAATGTCACAAAATAATATGGCATGTACATATCTTCAGCAGATTTAAGTAATAATTGTAAATTTATAGGTGCTATTAATGCCGCTGGAGCACCATCTATTAATATACAAAAGCGTCCTCTTTGCAGTGACTCGACTACCATATCTGGCCTAGTATTATAATTTAAAGATGGGATAATCGAATATGGAGATTCTGATAGAAGTTCCTCAAGAGGAGAAACACCATTTAGAATATCTACTTCTATTGAATTAAGTCTTTTTCTTGCTTCCGCAATAATATCCTCATTTATTACATCTGAAAGATAGAGTAACGAAACACTAGTATTACTTCGTTTACCAATCTTGAATAATTCATTACATAAAGTAGTACTAGGTACCCGTTTTCGAATTAATGCCACATTTGTTTCTAGAGATTCTGTAAATCCATCACGAGCACCTTTAATTGAAACCTCATAAGTGGATTCCTCAGGTTGACGTTGTGGAATTTTTGATATATTCAAAGTACAAAGCTCACCAGTTTTTTCGAAAAATAAAATTAATTCACCAGAAAAAACTTTCATTGTAATTTGTTGCTCAGGATTTTTTTCACTACAATTGATTTGTGTAAATTGTAAAGTATTATTTTGGAGATTAGGTAAAACAAATTGGTTCATATGGATGGTATCAATCATTCCACTAGAATAGACAAAAAGCACTCGTTCACTTTTCGTACCATTATTTATGATATGAACTTTTATTTGCACATCGGCACAGTTGTTAAATAGTTTTCTTATTTTTTTTTCACTTATTATAAATATGAGACTCATCCCCCTTTTAGTTTCACCTTAAATTTTAAAACAAAGAGTACGAGTAAAATTGTAATGCAAAAGATAACTGGTACAAAAATAAGGCTATAATTATTTTTTACAATAGTAATATAACTTAAATCCGTAACTGGTATACAGACGACTACTAATAATACAAAACTTAAAGACCATAACAATTTTTTTAGCGTTTGTTTTGATCTAATATTTAAAATATCTACACATAAGTACATACATAATGAAATTCTAATAAAAGAAGATGACATAAATTGATAAATAGAGATAAAGTCTACATGTTGAATAAACTGACCAATGCCGAGAAGTCTCCATTGATCAAAAACAGGATAACGCATTTTTTCTGATAATTGAGGACCAAATAAAGTGATTGAATAAAATAATGGAAAAAGTGAGGATAGTAAGATCCATATCCCTAAAATAGTTAAATGCTTGAATTTAACTCTCTTTTTGATATGTTGTTGAATTAAAAGCAAATACAAGATCTCTATATATCCTCCTGCAATAGAAAAGCTACCTTTAAAAATTGGATTCCAACCATTCTGTAACATCGGTTTCACCCAATTAATGTGCATAAATTGGATATTTGCACCATCTAGAAAAAACTCGAAAAAAATTATAAAAGGTAAAAGAAATACTGAAATGAAAGCAATGGATGTTATACCAGCATAAGCACAATAAGTGCAAATTAATAATAGACATAATTCAATAACAATTATTGGTGTTTTCGGTAAGTACATTATTGTGATCCAATCAGAGGTACTTTTTAAAGTAGTATATGAATTAATCAATAAAAAAGCTAATATGGGAATTACGATTATATAATATGCTAAATTTCCATATCGCTGTTTTATAAGATAGGTGATGGATTTTTGTTCTGTTTTTATCATGATGTAATATAAAATACAAAGCCAGACTAATAGAGCTGGCAAAGCGATAACTACCGATATCCAAGCATCTCGACCTGCGATGTCAAGTATTGCTGTCATCAACATAAAATGGTGGAAGAATACACTGGAAAGGAAGACGAGAATTAATGCTGCACTAATTGAAATTTTATCATTATTCATTTTTCAAGCAATCTCCCCTTTTTCTACTTGTAATTTAATTCATAAACATGTATATATTTTCCATTGATACAACAAACTATTCATCAAAAAACTGCAGCCGTACCATCCAAGAAGATTGGTAAAAGCTGCAGTTTATTTTATAGTTATCAGAATTTAAATAAACTACTTTATTAATTTGATTGTTTCAAAGGGATAGCTTCTTGTTGGCTATCGCTTTTTCTTTCTCCAGATCTTTTAATTATTCGTCGTTTCAAGTTTAATAAGATAATCTCTTAAAAAGCCAATAGAGCGGTTTATATAAATGGTATCATAATATAACTTTGTCATCATTAGAGATCCTTCAATTGTGGAGATAAATATAGTTGTAAAAGTTTCAGAATCTATCGTAGGGATAATTTCTCCGTTTTTTATCCCATTTCGAACTATTCGAAGGATCATTGAATATAAATCATTCATTGCCATTACTGTCGCCTCCCTTAAATCGGGATGTGCATCATCTGACTCGATCGCTGCATTTAAGATCGGACAACCTCCAGGAATGGGCTTCCCATCTGCTAAAAACAAAAAAACATCAAGTATAGCATTCAGCTTATCGATAGTAGATTTTTGGTTTTCAATTGCTATTTGAAATGTCATGGACATGGTTTTAATTGAGTAAGAAAATGCATCCAATGAAAGTTCTGCTTTACTTTTAAAGTGATTATATATTCCTCCCTTTTCCATCCCGGTTTTTACCATGATAGTAGTAATAGGAGTACTCATATAACCTTGTGTATTTAATAGTCCAGAGGCTTTTTCAATAATCATCAACTTAGTTCGTTCGCCTTTTCGCATATTTGTCCTCTTTTCTGAATTATTTTTCAAACTAAATGGTCTGTTATATTTAGTATAACTCTTTAAGTCTTCAAAATCACATGATTTTATCTGAATATTATAATTATATTGACAAATCACATCTATTCAAATGTATAATAAAAACAGACCGTTTTGTATATTTTTAATGAGAGGGTGTTAATATGAGTAAAAAAGGTTTAGACATGCAAAAAATTATGAATGGCGAGGTTCCACCGCCGCCTATTGCAAGGTTAATTGGTGCGGAACTTGTAAATGTAGAAGAAGGAAAAGCGGTTTTTGAATTACAATGTGATACAGAAAAACATGCAAATCCTATGGGAACAATCCACGGTGGGATTTTATGCGATATTGCAGATATGGCGATGGGTGTAGCCTTTGCGAGTACATTAGAAACTAATGAATCCTTTACAACCGTAGAACTTAAAATTAACTATTTAAAACCCGTCTGGAACGAAAAAATTATAGCAAAAGGCGAGGTAATGAAAAGAGGAAATACTATAGGCTTAATTAAGTGTGATGTTTTTGATGAAGGAGGTTCCTTAGTCGCCCATGCTTTAAGCACTTGTATGATTCTTCGAGGAGAAAAATCAACAGGTAGATAGGAGTATAATTTTAGCATAGAAATTAATGGTGTTAAGATGTATAAGTTATATGATATATAGTGATTTAGATTCTTACCTTAATAAAAAGAGGGAATTTCATTCCCTCTTTTTTACATATTAATTCGATATTAATAAAACTTTTTCATCACAATAGATGACAACTGAACACGATTTTGATTGCAAATGAACAACCAAATCACAATTGTAGTTGTTTGGTTTCTTTAATTGTGACTCTTGCTCTAAACAAAAAAATATGCAGTTCTCAATGTGCGATGGTAAAACTCCAATAGCAGATGCTTTAAATAATTTATAAGAATTCTTTGCTCATAAGAGTATAGAAAATTTTCAAAAAAAGGCGGCTTATCAATTTTAGCAACATGCCTGTTTTTTATCAAAGAGAATAGTAACTCCTTGTATTTATTTCAAAATATTTAAAGCTTCCTTCGTAAATGAACGCAGTTCTTCGGTATTACCTTCACGAATTTTTGCTACCCAAGCCGGATCTGCTAGTAGTGCTCGTCCAACGGCCACAAGATCAAACTCTTCTCGCTCAAGACGGTCGATCAGATTATCGATATCTGCCGGTTGTCCACCCTTACCTTCCGTGAATAAGTTCATGATCTCTGAATCCAAACCAACTGATCCGACTGTAATTGCTGGTTTACCAGTAATTTTACGAGCCCAGCCAGCCAGGTTAAGGTCTGATTCCTCGAACTCTGGCTTCCAGAATCGTCGTGTAGAAGCATGGAAAATATCTACACCAGCCTCAGACAGCGGTTGAAGGAAAATTTTCAATTCATCGGGAGTCTTTGCTAGTTTGAAATTATAGTCGGTAACTTTCCATTGAGAAAATCGGAAAATAATAGTGAAGTTAGGACCGACAGCTTGACGCACGGCTTTGATTACGTCTACAGCAAAACGTGTGCGACTTACTAGATCACCACCATATTCATCTGTACGCTTATTGGTTACGTCCCAGAAGAACTGGTCTATAAGGTATCCATGAGCGCCATGTATTTCCACTGCATCAAACCCAAGTTTCTTAGCATTAGAGGCAGCATTTGCGTAAGCTTGAATGAGTTCTTGAATCTCTTCGACGCTTAACGGTTCAGATACCTTTTCACCAGTTAAATTGATACCTGATGGACCGATTGGATTGACATCTGAATCAGGAAAATTTTTCTTTTCGCGCGCCATACCAGTGTGCCAAATTTGTGGAGCAATTTTTCCTCCAGCCTCATGTACTTCCTTAACAACTTGCGCCCATCCGTTAAGAGCTTCTTCACCATAAAAATGTGGAACATCAGGTTCTGCTCCAGCTGCAGGATGCTCAATTAGAGTACCTTCAGTGATAATTAAACCAACTCCGTTCTCAGCTCGTCGTCGATAATATTCAGCTACATTGGAACCTGGAATCCCATTCGGTGAAAACTTGCGGGTCATTGGTGCCATAACAAATCGATTTTCAAGCTTCAATTCTCCAATTTCAAATGAGGTAAATAATGGTTCAACAGATTTTGTTGATTTCATAAAATTCTCTCCTTTTTAAACTAATAAAAATAATCAAAAGTAGTCTCTGCAAGGAGTAGGACACTTATTCTAACTACAATTTTTATTGGATTTAGTTTAAATTCATTTTGTAAAATATTGAAGTCCCTTTAAACAATATATAAATAGTTATAACAGATAAAAAAATTCCTTTTTCTATCAATTCACTTTCCTCCAAAATTTCAAATAAAAATTAGCCTCCAATATTTATTGTAGACATTCCTAATTCATACAGATAGGTAAGGGTTTGAAGTTATCGCTCCCTTTTCCCCCTGTTCACACCGTACAAGCGACTTTCACCGCATACGGCGTTCCAACTAATCCAATTTATTCTTTTCTATGTATTAAGCAGACGAGTGCTTTTCTTCCAATTTAAATTATTTGATTTTGACATCTAATTCGTAAAGTATTTACTTTTTCCTTCTGAATACGAGTAAGCTTTAAGGATTTCAAAAGGGTTTCTATTTTATCTTTATCTTTTAGATGAAGCAGTTTATGTATAGCTTTATCTAAAATAATAAGATTTGAATAGCTATCATCCTTTGAAAGATGATAAGGATTAATGTGATGACAATGCCATTCACTTATCCCTAAATCCATTCCTAATATGGCACATTTGCCATATTGGGCAATAAATTTACTGATTCGATTGTCATTGTATTCAATTGATCGATTTGGAATGTAGTTTCTCATGATGTAAGTAAGTATATTTCTATCGATAGCTTTTAAGTTGTTATGTATTTTCGCTCTACCTTCGGCAGTGAAGTTACATATCGTTTGTGTAAAACAGTGTGGTAATTTCCACCGTTGGGCATGGATAGGGACAAATACCATTTGCTGTATCTTAAATAATTTACTTTCATAACCTTTGTACCTTTTCTGTAAGGTCTTAGTCATATCATGAAAACTTGCCTCTGTTCTAATATTCTTTAATTGATTGTATAACGTTTTGCGTAGATGATAGTTTAACTTATTTAGATTAATAGTAATTTGAGAGGCAACAGAATAATAGTTTTGGATTCCCATTACCACGGTATTAAAATTCCAGACAGTCTGAGTGCCAGGTTTTTTCTTAACCAGTTTTATAGCTTCCTTTATCTTTTCGAAGGCGTTGGTTTTTGCCTTCTTCGACATTTCAGACCTTGCTACATACGTTTTTCCTTTTCGCATGGCTTTTACTGAAAAGCCCAGAAACTCGGAAGAGTTCTTCTTTAAGTTGATAATTTTAGATTTCTCTTCACTGGTTTCTAGATGTAGTCTGTTTTTTAGGAAGTCTTTCAATGCATAATTCATTTTTATTGCCTGTGACCTTGTCCTACACATTATCTTAAAGTAAGTAGACCAAGGGTACCTCCCCCTTAGTCTCTCTCAGAACCGTACGTGAACCTCTCGGCTCATACGGCTCCCATCATCCAGCCGTTGGTAATATCCCTAATTTCCAGTGTGCAAATAATTTTCTGTCTCTTTTCGCAATGCTTCCAAGCCAATACTCTGCTCTGCGTCTGTGTTTTCGTTTCTTGTATTTCCTACGAACCCATTTAACTATGCAAAGGTTGATGTGACGAAGTACACCATACATTTCTGATTTATAGAAATGCGTGTAATAGTTAATCCATCCTTGTATCTTCTTGTTAAACATATTTGCGATATCCCATAAGTCTTTATCTACTTTTAGTTGGAGCCTCCAACTTCTGACTTCTTTTCGGATTGCTTTCTTCGCTTTCTCAGCTATTGCTGGAAGAAAGTTCGTAAAGAACTTTCCGAATTTGTTCTTTGAGTGTCTTGGTCTGAATGTATATCCCAGAAAATCAAACGAAATATTGGGGTGATTCCCCTTTCGGTCATCGTCTTTACAGTAAACTATTTTGGTTTTCTCAAGATTTAGTTCTAATCCAAATAGCTCAAATCTTTCTTGAAGTCTCTTTTGTAGATATTTTGCTTGTTTTAGTGAAACACAGTGTGCAATTCCATCATCGGCATATCTTGCCCAAGGTACTGATTTGAATTCTTTTTCCATAAAATCATCAAATGCATAATGTAGAAACAGATTCGCTAGTACTGGACTAATAACTCCACCTTGTGGTGTGCCCGCAGTTCTCGGTTCTAATGTGCCATCTTCCATTTGAAACGGTGCCTTTAACCATCTTTCGATGTATAAGATAATCCATTTCTCCTTGGTATGACGTTTTACCATTTCTATCAAATAATCATGTCTGATATGATCAAACAGTCCTTTGATGTCGAACTCGAGTACCCAGTCTTTTCTCCAACATCTAGTTCTCGTTATTTCTAACGCTTGTATGGCTGATTTATTTGGACGATATCCGTAAGAATCTTCGTAGAAGATAGGTTCTACTGTTGGCTCAAAGTATAGTTTTGCGACCATTTGTGCAATTCTATCTTCCACCGTAGGAATACCTAGTATTCTAGTTCCTCCGTTTTTCTTTGGAATCGCAACTGCTCTTACTGGTTTAGGGATATAACTTCCTGATGACATACGGTTCCATATTTTATAGAGATTATCTTTCTTATTTATCTCAAATTCTTCTATGGATTGTTCATCTACTCCGTATGTTCCACTATTTGCTTTCACTCTTTCAAATGCTGTTACTACTGCGTTTTTAGAGATATTGAATGGCTTTGTTTCTTGCATAAGCTCCTCCTCCTCTCAAAGTTGACTTATCCTTGAAACTGGATAATTCGGGTTCTTCGCTCCATTTCCATTACAGAAATTTCATCACTACTACAACCCAATCTGCCCCCATGACTGCATTGGTACTCTCTTCTTACGGTTCTTCCGCTTGAATTACTCCCTTGTCATCAGTCCGTGGGTTCCCACGTTCCGTACAAACGCCTATGTTATGTTCATGCCACCTTTATGCCGCCCACCGCTTAGACAGTAAACAGGTTTCCTCTAAGCTTATCCCAGATTAACGACTACCCCCTGGTTTTGATGGAATCTCTACGCTTTCGACATTTCCGTAAGTGGTTCACTTGCTCGTTCATCTCCATAACACTCACTTGACAATTCTTGATTGCCTTTTCCTTAACGCTCAATACCATAGCTTTTGACTAAAGCACCTTAAGGTAGTTTGAAACCTCCACCTGCATGGCGATTTCGGCGGACCTACCGCCATCATTTGTACAGCGTAGCTGTCTTCAAGTTGCTTACACAACTTGGACGCGCTTTCGTGGCGCACAATCGTCCGCGTAGCGAACGATGAAGCACTCTTTCAAAGTTGTTTTCTTTAAGGACTTATACTTGCTGCCATTGCTTAAGTAAATATGGTTACTTTCAAACGTTTCCCATTGTTTACTTATCCACCAATCCAACTCATTTAATACAATGTTGGAAAGTAGAGGAGATAATATTCCTCCTTGTGGGGTACCTCTTGTAGGAATACCTACACCTTCAATCTCTGCTTTTAACAGTTTAGATATAATAGAAAGAAGTGGTTTATCCCTTATGCCTAGTGACCACATTTGCTTTAGTAATTTACTATGATTGACGTTATCAAAAAAGCTCTTTATATCTACATCTATACAATGGTAGACCCCAACTCTATTTATAAGAAACTCGAATCTAGCTTTCGCATGGTGTGTGCTTCGATTTGGTCTGAATCCATAACTATGTTTATGGAATTTCGCTTCACATATTGGCTCTAAAATTTGAAGTATACATTGTTGAAAGATTCGGTCCCAAATTGTTGGAATCCCCAAAGGTCTGGTTTTTCCTTTTCCTTTCGGAATAAAAACACGCCTTACTGTTTGGGGCTCGTAACGTCTGAACATTGCTTGAACCTTTTCTATTACCTCTGTAACTGACAGATGTATAATATCATCAATCGTTAATTTATCTGTTCCCGCAGTTTTGCTACCTGTATTTCTTTTAATGTTTCGGTAGGCAAGTCGAATATTATCTTCAGAGCACATTAACTCTGTTAAATCATAGAAGTGATGACCACTGACACTTTGGGCATAAAGTATGTCAAAACAAGTTTGCATACTGTAATATTCACTGTGTCTCAGTTTCTCCCGTTTCAATAAGTCGGTTGCTCCTTTCGAAGTTAAACCTCTTTTAGTCTCACAAGAACCTTATTAATCGATAAAGAACTGCCTTACATGGTTGAATAAATCTTTATTAGTCTAGTGGCTATCCCTCCATGTGAATTAAACATTTCATAGGTACTGTGCCACCACTTTCACTGATATAAAGACAAGTTATACAGTAACTAGTATCATTAATGTTTTCCTTGCCAACGCTTCAATAGAAGTAAGCCCTCCACGTTATCAGCTTACAATGTTGAATTATATCTATTATCGAATGAACTTAGGTGCTTCCTGTAAGCCTGTTAGCATTCATACGCCTGTAACGTATCATGGATTTTCATATTAGTTAGTCTTACTCATCCACATCTAACCTCACAATTTGGTGATATACACATTTCTATGTATCGCAGGTATAGACCCGTACATTCGGAAGTTCGTCAGCTTAGCCTTTGTTGTTGGCTTATTCGCATTCTCACCATATTCTTTCAACTCAAGCATCATGAACTACACCACTCCATCGAGTAGGCTTTCGCCAGCCGAACTGGTACGGTAATTTCTCACGCCTTTTCGCCGAGCTTATAACACGATCATTCTTACTTAATCCAGTGCTATCCGACTAAGAGAGAACCCTTCAAGGCGTTACCCAATCATTTGATTCTTCGATATAATCCTTCAATTCCGAAAGGAACTGTCTAGCCTTTACCAGAGTAATGTGAGCATTCTCCATTTAAGCTAGAAACATTTCGCACAACTAATCTGCCATTTAGCCACTCATGCAGCGCAAGCGCTGCAACACAGAGAATGAATATTGTTCACCATGTCTACACAATGTTTAATGGCTGGCGAGGAAGGTCTTTGCACTATGGTGCCTTAGAGCCCATCATTTAGTCTGACTCCGACGACCACTGTGTACCACCGACTGTCGCGCTAGCCTCATTTTTATTAACTATGAAAGGAAGGTTTTTGTTTTCCGATTTTCTAAACTGAATACGATTACCTAAAAGGCTCAGCCTTTTTTTAAAAAAGTTATTTATGAGTTTATTTTTGTATGCCCTTTTTTGGTTTTATGGAGAATTTAATTTTCATGGGAGTGCATTAAAAAAGTTGCCATTGGCAACTTATAATCTTTAACTAACACATGCGTAGTTCAATATGGACTTATATAACTTATAAATTAACTGTATGGTTTTTAGGGAGCGACAAAAGCAACCAGGGCGGATCAGTCGGGACTGTATCAGCAAAAGCAAAAGGCTCGCAAAAATATCGTGTGTATCTATAATGGGATGGCGGATGGCTCAGGCTATATTGCAACAAAAGTTGAACCTGCTTCATAAAGGTAAATAAGATGTACCTAAGGGACATCCTCAGGCTGTCGAGAAATACTCGACAGCCTACTTTAAGTCATTTATTCATTGGGATAATCGTTTTATGCTGGTATATTTGCTGGATTAATCACATTTGTTGGGGTTATTTTAGCCATATTCATTATTAAAAATTACTAATACTTTATTCAACATAAATTAAAAGGATCTGTCCAATAAGCCCTCAATATCTTTTAAAATAAATCGGGTTTTCGTACATTATTTTCATTTATTATCGATGTGACAATGTGTAGTGAATCCCATTCTCCGCTTGAAAATTTTATAATTGGATATTTTTTTGGAAATAGCTTATTACGGATAACTTCAACTGAATCCCCTTCTTTTTGTAAGGTTAATACTTTATGCTTAATAGATAATAAATAGTCACGTTTTCGTTCAAGCGCTGCGCGACCATCTTCTACAAACCCTACATGGTTGCAAAATACATCTTGAAAATCATAAGTTAATACTCTCTCTAATGAGTGAATAATTGAAGGGATACTTTCTTCTGCTAATACGACTTTTGTCCGTTCACTGACAAATAAATCTCCTGTAAATAATTGACCTGTTTCTTGATTTAATAGCGCTTTATGATCAAAAGCATGACCAGGTGTATCGATTACTTTCCATGTCGCATTTCTGGATGTAAACGTTTCAGGCATAGCCTTAGCATGAAACGGCTTTCGTCTCCCCCAAAAGAGTTGCCTATATAAAGGATAATCTGCACGTTGTGCACAATAATCAATTGTTTTTTCATTTAAATAAATTGGTAGTTTCTTAGTTTTTTCAATATAAGCGGCACAACCTGAATGATCTTCATGAGAATGAGTTATCATTACTTGATCAAAATCTGCTTGGTCAATAAAAGATTCGAAATATCTATGTAAGGACTGCGATCCAGTATCAATTAATACACCATCCACTAAATAACTGTAAACATTTAATGAAACACTTTGAAATTCAACTTCTCCATTCAAGTAGGAGACGCCATTTTTCTCTCCTAAGTATGATTTTTTCTTTAAAAACATCACCTTTCATCTCCTTAGTATTAAACTAAAATTTACATTCAATTAGTCATCTGTAGTAACGATATATATAATACGTATAAAATCCAGACTACAGTTACCTCCATTTTAATATTTTTAAATATTCTGATTTTAACTTTATCATACAAATGAATGAATAACCACTCATTTTCCTTTTTGAACTAAACTGTCATTTAGCCACTCATGCAGCGTAAGCGCTGCACCACAGAGAATGAAAATTGTTCATCGTGTAATGTTTAATGGCTGGCGAGGAAGGTCTTTGCACTATGGTGCCTTAGAGCCCATCATTTAGTCTGATTCCGACGACCTCTGTTTACCACCGACTGTCGCGTCCTATATGGGTAGCACTCATGGGAGATTAATCCATTTTAAGGTTGTCGCGCTAGCCTCATTTTCATTAACTACGAAAGGAAGATTTTGATTTCCAATTTTCTAAACTGAATAAAATCAGGGAGTGCATTAAAAATGGTACTACCGAATTAGTCGCGCGTTGTTCAATTAATGCATGGATTAGTTGCATTAGGTTTTGTCCTTTTTTAGGAACCAATTAATAATGAGAATTACCACTAATCAATTTGCTTGCTCTGTAAGTAAGCCTAGTTTCAAAAAGCCCAGTAATTCGGGAACTACTGGGCTTTTGTTTGTGTTATCTAAATATGTTATAACTTCATCTTAAAGCCGAATCTTACAAGTATTGCCGCTACTTGGCCTCGAGTAATGAAATCACGTGGAGCGAGCTTGCCGTCTCCCATTCCCTGCTTCCAACCCTCCTGTAGCACATACAGCAACATCTTCGCCATCCTTGAATATCGCTAAGAGGTCGTCATTTCCTCCTTCAAGCACAACCCCCGCCGCTCTAACAATCATAAGAATGGCTTCCTGACGGGTAACCGGATCATTTGGACGCAAGAGGCTCTCATCTCCCTGGACCCAGCCGAGAGCAGCCGGCTCTTCTACATCCTTATAGTACCTGTTGTTTGTTAAACTCATATCGCACGTAAAGGTTCAAATGCTGGCATGCAACGGGAGAAATTTGTTTCAACACATCTGAATCTTGACCATGGCTCTCGTTGGCGGGTTTCCCCAACTTCAATTATTTTAAATCCCCTAAATGTTGACCTAAATGAAGCTCGAAATCACCTCGTTGACCAAAGCCCAGTGCCATCGCCTTTGAAATTTTTTCTTGCGTATTTTGTGACATGGTTCTCGTGATAAAGACGGATCGGGATTCCTGCAATTCTGAGACTTCAGGGATTCCGGTACGATTAAGGAGCTGCTTGACGTCACTTAGGATCTGTTTATCGAATGCCGAAATTCTTTGAGCCAAGTTTTCCACATAACAGTCTAATTCTGCTTCGGGAATCGCTCTGTTAATCCATCCATAGCGTTCTGCGGTTTGGGCATCGTAGTCGTCAGCGCTAAGGACAATCTCAAGAGCTCGCGAACGTCCCGCCAAGCGGGTTAATATCTCCATGCCACCGCCTCCTGGTATGGTGCCGACCGCGACTTCAGGTTGTCCGAAGATGGCCTTCTCTTTGCTGGCGAACCGCATATCGCAGGCAAGCGCAAACTCGCTGCCGGCTCCTCGGGCCCTTCCCCGAATTTCAGCTATGCTGACAACCGAGGCCCTAGAAAGACGTGCGCTGAAATCAATAACTGGTGGATACTTTTCTCCAGCACGCGTTATATCAACGTGGGCTATGAAATACTCAGGATCTGCGCTGTCGAAAACAACGACCTTAAGATGAGGGTCTGTCTCGATTTGATCCATGAGCGTCATTAGCTCAAACATCGTATCTGGATTAATTAGATTAATGGGCGGGTTATGAAATGTAATACGCCAATAACTAGGCGTTTTGCGATTTACGGTAAATTGATTGAATTTGTTCATGTTATTAGCTCCTTAGGCGGTTTTTATTTCCGTGTGCACGGTTTCGTTTTCTTAAGATTTTACATAGTATCCCTATTCCCCTTCTGAAATATATATCAAGAGGGGGAATTCTTTTCCACATTATTGTCGATGTAGATGCTTATATCTTTTACTAAATCCATTTCTATTCTAGTGCTTTAAATTAGTGTATTAAGATGCTTCTTAGCATCGTATTCTTCCAATTCTTCACCATTTTTTAAACGATGAATAAAATCAGGATTAGAAATGAATGGACGTCCGAAAGCAGCGACATCAATTATTCCCTCTTCAATCGCCTGATTGGCCATTTCTGGGTTTAATGTACCAACCCCAATAATGACACCATCCCAATATTTTCGGACTAATTGATGCATCGTTTTTCCATCTGAAAGCACTCGATCAAATTGCATAATCGATGGGTGAATCATTGTTGCACCCGCTTCCTTAAATGCCTCAACAAATGTACGAATGGCCATTTCTGGATCTTCCCACATGTAATTTGGTATATCTGCTTTAAAAGCAGAGAATCGGATCATTGTTCGTTCTGTACCGATTGCGTCGATAACTGCTTTAATTACTTCCTTCATAAACGTTAATCTTTGAGCAAGGTCACCACCATATTTGTCTGTACGATGATTTGTTATATCTGAATTAAATTGATCAATTAAGTATCCGTGGGCACCGTGAATTTCCACACCGTCAAAACCTGCTGCTATTGCATTTTTCGCAGCTTGCGCATATTGATTGATTACTTCATTAATATCTTCAATTGTCATTTCTTCAGGAACATCATATGGCTTACGGAAACGAGAGACAAGGCCTTCAGCTGGAATCGCTGATGGTGCTTGAGGAGGCAGATTTCCAGCAAGCTCGTGATGAGATAAACGACCAACATGCCATATTTGAGCGATCATTGTTCCTCCCTCTTTATGCACAGCATCAGTTACTTCTTTCCATCCCTTAATTTGTTCGTCCGAATAAATGCCCGGAATTCCAGGAATGCCTTTTCCACGTGAACTTATGACCGTTCCTTCTGAAATGATTAAACCAACTCCATCGGCAGCACGTTTTCTGTAATATTCAACAATATCCTCTCCTACTACTCCTGTTTGATCATCTGCAAAGGATCTTGTTAACGGTGCCATTGCGATTCGAGAGCGTAAATTCCAAGCTCCGATTTTTATTGGTTCAAACAATTTACTTTCTAAACCATTTTTTAAATTTCCCCAAGAATTTGTTTCATTGCTAATTTGACTCATTTTTTCTTCCTCCATTTTTTATTTCTATATTTCTAGAAATACTGAAATTTAAAATATAATTTTATCGCTTTAACATTAAAGTAAAGCGGGTGCGTATTGTGCAAGTACTTCTCGTTGTAAACTGTAATATCTAAAGGTTCCTTCTTTGTAAACTGTTAATAATCCACAATCTAGTAATGGTTTTAAATGGTGCGTTAATGTCGAATTGGCAGGACCTTTTAATTGATTTGACATTTCCTGGCAAGATAACTTTGATTGCCTAGCAAGTAATTTTACGATTTGTAACCGAGTTGATTCACCTAGTGCCTTATAGATTTTTACTGCATTATCATCATGTTTAACTTTCTTATCCTCTAGTAGTGAAGGTGCTTTAAACAAATCTACTGAATTTTGATAATCAAGTACCCATGATATTAATTCTCTGTATAACTCTTCAGAGATTTGGAAGTCATCAATATCAAAATTCCAATTACTCCGAGCCCACGAAATAGGATCCGCTAAATCTGCTTTTAACTTATATAATTCATTATAATTACATTTATTTTTAAAAATAATGATAATCCCCTTTCCTCATTTATTAATTTGTTCATCTACATTTTAAATAGTTATATTAATCATACTCTTAAACTAATTCATGCGTTAGTTCAATTATGAAAATTTAATAAATAATCAAATAACCATGTATTTTTGGGATATTTTGTTTTTTAAATACTCATGTTTATAAATTTAAATCAATTTTGGGTAAATCGCTTTTACACCACCAGATAAGCGTTGTTGTACGATTCGGCTCATATCGTCTGCTATAATTTCATAGCTATCGGCTTCGATATCGTCGATTGCAATCTTTGCAATGTCAGCAGGTTTAGACTTTGGTCCTGTAACTCCTGTTGTCATGTCTGTGTCCATATAACCTACATGTAGACCAGCAACACGAATATTTTTAGAAGCTAGTTCTAGACGTAATGAATTTGTTAAACTCCATTCTGCAGATTTGGCTGCTGGATATGCACTACCTTCGTTCAAGCTGCTCACCCACGATAAAACAGAAAGGATATTAAGAATTGTTCCTCCACCATTATTTTCGATAATTTAAGCAAAGGCACGAATCACGCCGAGAGTTCCGAAATAATGAGTATCCATCGCTAATCTGATTTTATCCATCTCACCGTCAAGCAATGAAGCCCCTGTTAGTGATCCAGCGTTATTAATTAATAAAGATACATCACTAGCAATTTCCGCCGCTTTAGCAATTGACTTTTCGTCTGTAACATCTATTTGTAATGGAATGACACTTGGAAGGTCAATCATTACCGGATTTCTAGCTCCTGCATAAACCTTTGCTGCTCGAGAAAGAAAGTCAAATCTATCGTTACTTTTAAGTTGATTTGAAATTATTAAATATTTAATTGATCCTCGTTTTTTTGAGAACAAACATTCTTAAATCGATATAATTCCCTAATTACTTGTAAAAGAAGTATCCGCAACATTCTTTCTAAACTATTGAATGTACTTCGTGATTTCCTTCTTCCTTCGAACTTCATATTATCATTACGAGAACGAACAGTAAAGAATTATTTTTTACCATTCGTTCTCATTTTTATAAACTAAATAAAGTTAACTGTTTTAGTTAAGTCTTTTTAAATTATGCTATTCTTACAATTTTTTTTTTCACTATTTTCATTACCATCTATTTTTCTATTACCATTTTCATCTAAATGAGGAGTAGGTTGTTCTTCAGTAGATGTTAAATTGAAAGTACATGTTACTGCCTTACTCTTTCCAGATCAGCTTGTTGCGATAATGTTAATCTTTATGACATTTCCAGGAATAATCCCACTTATTCTTGTGGATGTTCCCTGTATCTTTTGAGTTCGTACTTTACCACCATTCACACTATAACTAACTTCAAAAAAAGTTGAAGGTATTAATTCTTTAGGACATTTCCAATTCAATGAAATATTGCTAATAACAGAATCAAAATGTGCGCTCACACTTTTAACTGGTTCCATAATTTTGTCTTTTGGAAGATCATCCATTTTTTTTGCTCTCCAGTAGCTTCTAGCATATCTCTTGCGATATACTTCGCAATATTTGTAGATGATTTACTTAGATATTGATCTTTTTTATTTTTTTCATATCCCGTCCAGACTGACACAGTGACATTTTATACAGATTACGTAAGAAATTAGGTAAATACGGTCAAAAGATTGTTTCTGTCCCTCGATATGGTTATATGTTTGAGGATATTTAATAGATTAAAGAAATAAAAACTAATGAAAAAGAGTGTAGAATTTTTTAGAATGCTACACTCTTTTTTGCAAATAATTGTATTTCCTTTTTAGTTATAATAATAATTAACTAAAAACATATTCTTATTTTTGATTATTTATGTAGTTTATAATAGATCAGCTCTTACTTTTTTCTCTAAAATAGTTAATTCAATATAAATTGCAATAAAAGAACACAATGAACCCAATACAAGAATTATTGCGCATATATATACAGGTAGAATTAACAGAGTGTAGCCTAATATAGCTCCAACAACTAATAATAAATAAAACATTACAATTCACCCTTTTTCACATTAATCAAATTAAATCAAAATCGTCTATAAAAAATTATTATGTACTCATGTAAAGGTAATACTTCATGCATACTTACTCAATATCACATTGGTAACAAAACACTAACATTTTAAAATAATTGATTATTGGACAAAAGTTGGGCATATTCCACCACGACACATTTTTGATTTAAGACCGGCAATACCGCATGGATACTATAAAGAACGGTGTTAGTTCGTGATGATTCATTATTAAAATTTGGTAGAATTAAAAAAAGAGCTTTATCAGCTCGATATATAAAGTTATGCAAAATCAAATTTAAACTATTTCACCCGCTCCTATCGGCTTTTTTAAAAGCTTGAAAGACCATGTAAATAATAAACAAAATTGGTATATAAAAATAAAGAAAACTAGAAGTGACATATGTCATGAAAGTCCCTATTTTCTCCACATCCAATTTACTTTTGACACTGATCACCATGAAATAAACAATTATTATTGTGAACCATAAAGACTTTCTAGTTTTAAATTTAAACGATTCTTTTAAAATTCGGAACGCTCCCCACAATGCCATACAACAAGGAGGAAGAATTACTAAGAGCCATAAGAAAATATATACATATTCAAATCTTTCTATAAATGGATAGCGAATAATTTTTGACATCATGAGGGTTGGCCAAGTTATATGTTTAAGTTGTCCATGACTAAAGTAAGCAAATGAAACGAATGTAATAAATAAGTATAAAATGATTGTATACGCTTGTGAAATATGTGCCCATTTTTGAGATTTTTGATTATTTTTAATAAATGGAAAGTAAATTAGCAAAAACTCAGGTCCAGAGTACATCAGAATACAATTTTTTGCTGAAACATAATAGTCACTTATACTATGATTAAAAACTGGTAATAAATTCGTCCAATATGCATATTTTAATGGAAAGTAAAATGTTAACAATAAGAGAGAAGGAATGATTACTCCCCAAAAACAGATTCCTGTAATGACTCTAAATCCCCCAATGACCAAATATGTGATAACAAATAGCATAATAAGTGATAATAACCAAATTGGAAAATATGGAAAAACCCAAGTAATAAGAACTGCTATATAGGACCTAATGATCGTTGTAATGACTAAAAGCATGTAAACATAAAAAAAAGTATTTAATATATTTCCTATCCATTTCCCAAATAATTGTTGGTGTAAAGACATAATATCTCCATTATTCGATTTCTTTAACAAGTAAAACATTAACCAAATAATGATATGAAAAGATATACCCACTATTAAAACCGAAACCCATGCATCTTGTCCGGCTCCTTTTACTATTTCATTTTGAAAATTCAGCAAGCCAACACCTGTTTGGGTACTATGAATAAGAAATAATAAAAAAAAGGGAGATACTGTCAGACTTTCTTTTAATTGTTTACTCATAGACGGATCTCCTTCACTTTTTACTCGCCAATCCCGGATTGAAATAATACAACTTTTACATTCACATCAAAATCAATAGTTGGATACACCTTTTCATAAAATTCCTTTTCGTTCCATTTTTTCGAATGTGCTCGTGCTAAATCACCTATACCTAAAGGATCGACTTGATGTTTTTGAAAGGTTAAAAATAGTTTTTCAAAATCTTCTTTCATCTGTTTTTCTAATTGATTATTTAAAAATAGATTATTTTTTCTTTTCATTAAATCTAGCCAAATTGGATAATCTTTTACCATCCCATTTAGAGTAATATCAAATTTCACTTTTGTTTTTGTCTTATTAGTTTTAATTAATCTTTTTTCATCCCCATTTAAAATCGTTAATATTGCAGAATCATTTTTCTTCCCCTTCTGAATACTAAATTCTGTTTGCCCTCTAATTACTCTTCCTCTTAATATTTTATACAGTTAGCTTTCTTTTGGATTTAAGATAAGAGCAAGTTTGTCCTTCTTAAATACAGCTAGCCCGTTTACTTCAATATTCTTGTTTTGATTTATCTTAATATATGGTATTGAAGCATCTCTACCTTCTCCATAGTAATCAAATAAAAAACTATGAAAAGTTGGAAGCGGTACAAATTGGTTCTTAAAATTTTGTTCAATTAATTTATAGATATAGTTGCTATCTTTCTCTTTGTTTTTCATTAATAAATCTCCTGCTGGTTCTTCTGAAACAGCCAATAGTGCATTGCTCCCAATCAATGGATCCCTACAAACAGCCTTAATAAAATACGACACCCCATTTTCTGCTAGATCTTTTCCGAAAATTAGAAGGTTCAACTTCCCAATTTCTATCGGTTTTGGGGATTGTTCATTTAAAGCTTGTTTAATTAATAGTGATTTCTTACCACTCCCCTGTAGGATCGAGCTCCCTTTGTTTGATACATCGGTAAAATCAGAATAAAGTGCCGTTCCAACAAAATGATCATCAACCTTATCAAAACCGTATACTGATAGAATTTGTACTTCATCAATAATTTTTTGCCGAGGAAAAGAGCAGCCAGATATCAACAAGGATAGTAGAAAAACCGCACAAAAGGAGCATACATTTTTTAGATTTATACTATTCATCTTCATTATTACGATCATCCTTAACTTGATTAGGATTATATCTTTTTAGTGAAAGCGGTCTTAAAAATCTACTGCGAGTCGTTGTAAACTGATAGGATGACCGAATAAAACTATCGCCAAAGCTTTTTATTCTAAAAGGATATAAAGGAACCATATACGGATTTCCTAAGGATTTAAGCTTTAATAAATGCCCTAGCAGAAGAACAAATCCTATTATAATTCCAAAACCGCCCATAAATGCTGCAAGTAAAATGAGTGGAAACCGCAAAAGACGAATGGCATTTGACATTTTAAATATAGGTGTTGTGAAAGAAGCTAGTGCAGACAGTGATACAATGATAAGTAAAATATTACTTGTTAATGCAGCTTGGACAGATGCCTGTCCGATTACAATCCCACCTACAATACCAAGTGTCTGTCCAATTTTTGTAGGTAAGCGAGCTCCTGCCTCTCTCAACAGTTCAATTGTAGTTTCCAAAAAAATGGCTTCCCATATCGGGGGAAATGGAACATGAGCTCTTGAACTAATGAGAGGTTGCAATAAATCATCAGGTAAAACTTCATAATGGTACGTTAAAATTGCTACATATATTGGTGTAGCAAACAATGAGAAAATAACACTCATTATACGAATGATTCGAAAAAATGATCCTAGTACCCAATTTAGATAATAATCTTCAGGTGATATGAAAAAATCCAATATAGTGGTTGGTCCTGTAATAATGTAAGGCGATCCATTCGATAGGATAGCAACTTGCCCATTAACCATTGCATATACAACCCGATCAGTCCGTTCAGTAGATAAAAAAATAGGAAAAGGCGTATTTGAGTTATCTGAAATAATCTGGTCAATAAGGGAATTATCAAAAATAACGTCAAAGTCGATGTTTTCCAAACGTTGACGAACTGTTTGTACGTATTCTGGATTCGTAATTCCATCCAAATATGCAATAACTACTTCTGTTTTAGACATTGAACCTATTTTGATTTCCTCAAAAACTAACTCGGGTACAGCTAAGTGTTTTCGAAGTAGATGAAGATTAGTACTTAGATTTTCAACAAATCCAACTTTTGGACCAATAACACTAAATTCATTTTCTGTATCATTATTCTCGCGATAACCAAGATTTGTATTTTCTACGCTTATCGTCAAAAAACGTTTGAAATACTTTAATTCAATAATAACGTATCCTTTTATTAATCTTTCTTCGATATCTAGTGGGTCATTTGTAAATTGGACATCCTCAAAAGGAATCGACTTCTTCACATCATTTATCGTACTAATTTTCTTAATATTCTCTTGCAATGCCGGTAGTAAAAGGTTATTTATTTTTTCTCCATCTACCATACTTTTAAAGTAACTAATAGTTAGATCCTGCTCTTCAGATAATGAAAATTGGTGAAAATCGCTCGATTTAGCAGCCTGTTGAAATATGGATGTTATTGACTTTGTTTCTTTCTCGGACTCTTGACTATTTAAAATTCGTTCATTAGATTTGAAACGCATTTTGACCACCCAATCGAGTTTGTTTACTTATTTCTAAGTATTAAATCTAATCTTCCTAGAATTTCCATCTTATTTTCTATTTTATTTTTTCGTTCTTTCCAATTTATATACAATGAAAGTATTCAATTTAGATTTAACTTAATTCTATTGGACTGATGGTTTTGAAATGGTTGCTCCAAATGTTTCAAAATGGTCTGCTATAAAAGAACTACTTCGTGCATATCGAATTAATCCAAATTAAGTTGTATTTAGGAAACGGACTAAATGATATTGAAATGCTTCGTCAAGTTGGTACAGGTGTGGTTATGGGGAACGCTAGCGAAGAAGTTAAAGAAGCATCTGACTTTGTAACTGGACATCATGGAAATGATGGATTAGCTGAATTTATAGAACGTTATCTCCTTAAATCAAAAGAAACATTTGCGATTTAATGTTTTTTGAAAATGTAATTCTAAAAAGTTCGGTGAATAGTCGTAAATCCTAAATCAGCAAAAAGGCTCAGAAAAAAATCTGTGCCTTTTATATTTTCTAAACTTCAATTTGCCATTGAATGTTCACCATAACTCCCCATTACTATCTAAAAGCTTTTTACCATTTTTGAACGAAAAATTCTTATCTAAAATATTTATCATTAATTTAATAAAAATCTTATTGAATCCAAAATTCATTTAATAATATTTCTTCTGTTTGAGGCATTGTAATCCCAATATGCCAGCACCCCAATCCAGCTAATTTAAATTCTTTAACTAAATGAAATTTTGCAAGTAAACTTCGAGGGTCTTCAAACCATACCTCATGCTGTGTTCCTTTTTTATCTATATATCGAAACGCTGGTGCTGATGCGTCTCGATCATAGTAAACTTGGCTTTCATTTTTCTTATATATATTTATCGCGTTTTGTGTAGAAATAGCGCTCCCGGTTCGGATATCACCCGTTATTGGCCAATCATATGCATATTGAGGAATTCCAAGTAGTAATTTTGACCTTGGAACAACATTTATAGCATATTTTAAAGAATTTCTCACATTTTGTATTGGAGCTATTGGACCGGATGTACTGCCCGACCAATGCCAGTTATACGCCATTATAAACATCTTATCTACATATTTTCCAATTGTTTTATAATCGTAAGCATTATAGTAACTTGGACTATTATCCGCATCTTTTGGGGGCATAGCTATTAATAGTTCCATTTTAGAACGATGCAACTTAACAGATAATTCTTTTATAAATTGATTAAGATCTATTCGGTCATCTGGTTTAACCATTTCTAAATCTAGATTGATTCCTTTAAGATCATTTCGATCTAACAATGTATAAATATTTGAAATTAGTTTTTTACGTAAGATTTTATTACTTATAAGATTATGTAATAAATTTGGATCAAAACCTTTATCGCTAATATTAGTAAGGGTCGCGTAAGGTGTTATCCCTTTTTTCCAAGCTTGTTTAATCGCACCATTTTCATTTGCTTTTATCAAATTCCCTTGTTTAGTTGAATGATATTCAAAAATAAAAATACTTGTTAACGTTTTTTTATAATGTTCCAGCATCCAATTATTCGTTTTTTTACTTTTAGGTATAAAATAAGTCCCTGCCCATACTTTCTTTTTTGAAATTGACGGAATAAATAATTTTTGCCCAGGAATTATATTGTCATTTCTTAACTTATTTTTGGATTTTAACAGGTTAACACTAATCGAATGTCTATAAGCAATATCCCATAATGTTTCATTTCCTCTCACATAATACGTTGAACCTGGGATGATCATTGCTTGGCCGATAACTAATTTATCACTTTTTTCAAGTCCATTTAAATTAGCAACTGTTTTTACATTTAGTTTGTACTGTGCGGAAATTTTATTTAAACTATCACCGGGTTTAACTTCAAATATAACTGTTGCAAATGATGTAATGGATGGAAGTAAGAATAAAAATAAAAAAGTAAAAAATAGGATTACAAATCTTCTATGCATGTATACCACCTTAAGGTCTTTAGAGTATAGGATAAAGATAAATTTACATTTTTATCATTTGCTTAATTTGAAAATTTTACTTAATGCATTGGATCTATTTTAAAATAAAGGCCTAGTGATAAGGATTTCCATCTCCCAATTGTTCAAATTTCATTAAAACAGATGATTGAATTTCTCCGACAGTTTGTATGAGTAAATGGTAAAATCTGAAGTAAAATGGGTTCTCTTTGAATGGAAAACATAAAATAAAAGGATGTCTATTAGTCAAAAAAATTGACTATGAGACATCCTTTTTTTACTTACGCGATCGAAATACCATAAGAACTGGCTATTTTACCATTCGAATTGGAAGAATTAGCAATAATGACAGTTGTTCCTACATTAACTTGCTCAAAAAGCCATTGGATTTCACTGTTATGCATTCGAACACAACCTGAACTTACTGATTGTCCAATGGAGCTTTCTTTATTATTTCCATGGATTCCATATGCAGCACCAACACTTAATCCTAGCCAGCGGTTACCAAGTGGATTCCTAGGATCGCCTCCAGGTATATTCCCCTTATACCATGGTCGGTTCTTAACTTTGTTTAAAATGACAAATTTTCCAGTAGGTGTAGGTGTTGACGACTTACCTGTTGCAACAGTAAAAGTTTTAACAAGGTTACCATATCGATAAAAAGTTAGTTTATTCGTCTTTGTATTGATAATCAATAATTGGCCAGCTGATAACGTTGAGTTATTTTTAACTGTACTTACTACTGGTGAAATATAATGTGATACGCGCAATGTAAATGGTTTACTTTGATTATTACTTTGATCCAAAACGATTACCTTGAGAATTGAATTCGCTTTTTGTTTACCAATTTTTACAGTGAACTTTCCTGTTGGGCTAACTGTATTATTACCGATAAGATTGTCATTCATAAATACTTTTACAGTTGCAAAAGGCTCAGATATTCCGGTTACATTCTGTGATTGATCAGTTATAGTAGACAGCGAAGTAATGGATGGTGCAATCGAATCTTTTACAATTAAAGAAATAGGTTTACTTTTTATTCCTTCACTAACCCCAATGATGCTTATTTTAGTAAATTCTTTCAATGGTTTTATAGCATTATTAAATTCACCTTTATCATTTGTTTTCACGTTATTAAAGAAAAGAGAATCTTTATAAATTTCTACTTCACTATTTGGAAGAAATTCCCCTATAAGCGTTGTTGATTGATTTGTTACTTGTTCAATTGTTGGAATCGGTAAATCTATAATTGTGAAATTTATTTTTTTATCAGAGATTACTAGATTTTGATGATTAAATTTAATGGAATCAAGTTTATATTCTCCTTGTGCAAATGAACTTGTAATCTTCATTTTTCCAGAAAAAGAGTTCTTAGATGTTTTTATTAAAGAAATATCTTTTCGATTCGTACCATTTGAAAATGTTAATGAAACTTCTTCACCGCTTTTTTTCGTTTTTATAGTGATCTCAATCGTTTGACCATAGGTAGCTTTTGTTGTGTTTAAGTTCAAATGATCTATATAATTAGAGAACTCATTATTGTTAAAATTAAACTTAAATGTAGTTGCATTGGCTTTTGGTATGAGGATAAGGATTAATAACATTCCCAGAAGTATCCAAAAAATCTTATTAGACATAGGCTCTCTCCTTATTTATATTTAATTGCTTAACTAAATGCCTTGAAAATGCCAAAATTTATTAAAGTTAAGTATTCATAACGTTTCATTTAGCAATTTTTATCTTTCATGTATCACACGCCTGAAAACTTATATATGTATCATAGTTTTTAAATGTTTCATTTTTTGTCATAGGTTGTTTCAAAGTTGTAAACATTTCGTTTGTTCACTTAAAACAAGATAAAGAAATTAAAAATAAAAAAGCCAAGAAAAAATTCTTGGCTTTTTTATTGACCTATTCTTTTGGGGGGCTTATGTAAAAAAGAAAACATTATTAGTACTTTTTTCTTTTTACAAGTTACTTACGATAAATGGTATAGTGATTACTGTTATTAACATTAAAATCCAATTGTGTTTTTTTAGTTTATCTTCAAATTTTTGCATCTCTTCTGCTGAAATTGTTTTGATTGGCTTCAATTAATCCGCCTTCTTTCTGTTTAAGTAATAATTAAGGATAAAGTGATTATAATCTATTGATGTGAACTTAATGTGAATTTTACGATAAATTTTTTAATATCGTTCATAAAAAAATCCTGATGCCTCTATAGTGGCCATCAGGATTTTTTTGATTCTATTATATAATCAAAATCTGACTAAATCATGTTTTCAGGTCTAACAATTCGATCGAATTCTTCTTCCGATAAATAACCCGTTTTTAATGCAGCTTCTTTAAGTGTCAAATTTTCGTTAAATGCTAACTTCGCTATTGTTGCAGCTTTTTCATAACCAATATGAGGATTTAATGCGGTTACGAGCATAAGTGATCGATTTAGATTTTGTTCAATCACTTCTATATTTGCTTCTATGCCTTTTGCACAGTGATCGTCAAATGAACTGATTGCGTCTGAAAGTAATCTAACTGATTGCAGAAAATTATAAATAATGACTGGTTTAAACACATTCAATTCGAAGTTTCCTTGACTAGCAGCAAAACCTATTGTAGTATCATTTCCCATAATTTGTGTTACAACCATTGTCAGGGCTTCGGATTGGGTTGGATTTACTTTCCCTGGCATGATTGAACTTCCTGGTTCGTTTGATGGAATGGTTATTTCACCTATACCACTTCTAGGACCGCTTGCCATCCATCGAACATCATTCGCTATTTTCATTAAATCTGCCGCTAATGCTTTTAAAGCACCATGAGCATAAACAATCTCATCATGACTTGTTAATGCTTGGA
Source organism: Gottfriedia sp. NPDC057948 (assembly GCF_042887255.1). Lineage (NCBI taxonomy): Bacteria > Bacillati > Bacillota > Bacilli > Caryophanales > Bacillaceae > Gottfriedia > Gottfriedia sp. NPDC057948. The sequence continues at coordinate 16,149 of NZ_JBHVPN010000027.1, read as the reverse complement.
ATTTATTTTCAGCAGAAATAAAATGTAGTCCAGTTAACGAACTAATTTCTTCAGCCATCATCGTTCCAAAACTCGGATCCGCATTGATTCCAGTACCAACAGCAGTCCCACCGATAGCTAATTCAGCAATAAATTTCATACTATCTACTAGCATTTCTTCATTTTTTTCTAGCATTCGATGCCAACCACTTATCTCTTGACCAAGCGTTATTGGTGTTGCATCTTGCAAATGTGTTCGGCCAATTTTTATAATTTGTTTAAATTTATCCATTTTTTCGTTTAATGTCATTTTTAAATTTATTAACGCAGGGAGCAATTGCTCATTTACTGCAAGAGCACTTGAAATATGCATTGCTGTTGGAAATGTATCATTCGAACTTTGAGACATATTGACATCATCATTTGGATGAATTCTTTTATTGTTTCCTTTTTCTGCTAAGAACTCATTCCCACGATGAGCGATTACTTCATTAACATTCATATTTGTTTGTGTACCACTTCCTGTTTGCCAAACAACAAGTGGAAAGTGATTGTCAAGTTTACCATTTAATATTTCATCCACAGCACCAATGATTGCATCTGCTTTTTCACTATCTAATTTTCCTAATTTTTTATTTGTAATTGCTGCACTCTTTTTAATTAATGCCAAAGCATAAATTAATTGAATAGGCATTTTTTCAGTACCGATTTTAAAGTTCTCAAAACTTCGCTGCGTTTGAGCTCCCCATAGTTTATTTACGGGTACTTTTATCTCACCAATTGAATCTTTTTCAATTCGATAATCCAATTTTTTTGCCTCCTAGATTTTAATTACTAAATCATATGTAAATAGATGGAATCAAAGTAATCATTTTGACATTAGAATCAGTAAAGTTAAGTTTGTTTATGTATCATTCGAACTTTGACCAAAATCTTTTCTAAAAGAGTAGTCCATTTATATTTTATATAGACATCAATATTTAAAATAAAAGTAAACTAATCGAACAAGACTCGATTAGCTTACTTTTATTTGACTTACATTTTCTATTATTTCTTTTTTTTATGATCAGATTCATTATTTAATAGCATATTTAAACTAATTAGAATTTACTTGTAAAATCATTTTTTAAAGTAATCATTTAGAATAAGAATGCATCTAACGCATATTTACCAGGTCCAATTAAAGCTATACCAATGGCAACTGAAAGCAATGTTAAGTTGTATTCATATCCATTAGCTGTTGCCCATAATCCATTTGGCGCATGAACTTTAATAATTGCCATCACCATTGTTCCAGCAATCATAATTCCTGCAAGTGGTGTTAATAGTCCTAGTGTAAACAAAATTCCACCAATCAGTTCGGCTAACCCTGCGAAAAGTGCGATAGTTACACCTGGTTTCATGCCAATTGAATCAAACCATCCTCCTGTTCCCTTCAATCCATAACCACCGAACGAGCCAAATAATTTTTGAGCCCCATGACCTACAAAAAGTAAACCGATTACTAAACGAATAATTAATAAACCAATATTTAACATCTATAAATCCTCCTAGTTGTTTTTTATCTTTATTTAGAGATAATTTCACAAAAAAAATTTTGAACTGAATTATTTTTACACAGTATTCCAAAACCATTTTAGTGCTTATATTCATCTTAAACTTCTTTATATTAGTGCTTTAATAGTAAAACGAAGGGTTTTGCATTCATTATCCATATTTTCACCTCATTATTTCTAATTAAAATATCTTTAACTCGAGATAATAATATTATGAATAGACTAAGTTGTCAATATACCCTAAATAAAATTTTTTGTACAAGTTTAGAGTATACATTACGGGTTCTTTCTAAAAATTTTTTGAATAAATCAATAATAGGTATTGATTACTTGATGTCTTTAGTTTGATCGCTTAATGATACGTTTTTTGCTCAAAACAAATTACACTAAAAAGTAATGGGGGTAAATCGCGTTGAAAACAAGTGTATTTTACTACATGAAGGAAAGTATAGTTCAATGACCTTTCAAATGTGGAGTCCATTCCATTTTTTATTTATGGCGAGCCCTTTTCTATTTGTCACTTTGTTTTATTTTCTATTTAGGCGCTTTAACAATCAGACCCTACGATTGATTGGTATGGGTTTCTCGCTAATTGGGATTGCTCTTTTAATTGGTCGTAATATTGAAATTTATCACAAAATGAATCAAATTTCACCTGAAGAAATCCCTTTACAAATTTGTCATTTTGCTAATTTTATTTTGTTTTTTGCTTTTTTATTTGAAAGTGAATTGCTATTTTCAATTGCGTTTTGTTTTAACCTTCCTTCTGCTTTAGTAAGTATAATATTTGCTAATGGACTTTCAAACTATTATTCTCTCCTAACATGGCAAGGAATGGCGTATCTTTGGGGGCATATGCTAATCGTAGGAATCGTATTGTGGGCATATTTCAATAATATGGTTGTAATTAATTTGAAAATTTTGCGAAAAACAATGTCACTCATTATTTTATTGTACATTTTATCAATCTTTGTAAATAATTTGTTTATGAAATGGATGGAACCCTTTACATCTAATTACTTTTACACAATGGCTCCCGAAAAAGGAACACCATTAGACTATTTTTACAAAATGGGTAAAGAAACAACAACTTTAGGACTTCATTATAATCCAATTTATTTACTAATCCTACTTTTTGTTGGACTTTTTGTAGTATTCCTTTTTTATTTAATCTACCTATTTTTGAATTTCTTTAAAAATAGTGAAGTGAAGAATCTTAATGAGCAGAGTTAAATGAATTAGTTTTAGAATCAAGGACTTTTAAAAATAAAGCCTCTTACTAAAAAGAGGCTTTAGACAATTGATAAATATCTACTTCTATATAATTTAAACGTACTTTTTCAATACTATGGCAGAATTATGTCCACCGAAGCCAAAAGAGTTTGAAATACCGATGTTTAACTCTTTTTTCCTTGCCCCTTCCGATACATAGTCTAAATCACAATCAGGATCTGGTTGAGTTAAGTTAATTGTTGGCGGAATAATTCCTTCTTGAAGACTTTTTACTAATGCGATCGCTTCTACTCCTCCTGCTGCACCAAGCATATGACCAAGCATTGATTTATTTGCTGTAACTGGAATTTTATAAGCGTGTTCGCCAAACAGTTTTTTTATTGCCATCGTTTCAGATTGATCACCTAATGGGGTACTTGTTGCATGTGCACTAATGACATCCACATCTTGTATTGCAATTTCAGCTCTATTTAAAGCATTTCTCATAGCTAAAAACGCTCCTCGTCCTTCTGGGTGAGTTGCAACCATATGATATGCATCCGAACTTGCTCCATAACCAATTATCTCACATAAGATCGGCGCATTTCTTTTTACTGCGTGTTCTAAAGATTCTAACACTAAAATCCCCGCACCTTCACTCATTACAAATCCATCTCTTTTTGCATCAAAAGGTCGACTTGATGAGGTAGGTTCATTATTGATGGACAATGCCTTAGCGTTACCAAAACTTGCTAAAGATAATTGAGTTATAGCAGCCTCTGTACCACCCGCAAAAATAACATCCGCTTCTCCGTTACGAATTGTATTGAATGCCTCTCCAATAGCTGAATTTCCTATAGAGCATGCGGTTACTGGTGATAAAGAAGGTCCAAGTGCACCTAATCTTATACTTATTTGAGCTGCTGCCGCATTTGAAATCATCATCGGTACTAAACTTGGACTAACTCTCCCAGGTCCTCTCTCGTTTAATAGATTTACATTTTCGATAAAGGTATTAATCCCACCAATTCCAGATCCTACATAAACTCCTAAACGTTCAAGATCGATTTTTTCTAATTGTAATAGTGAACTTTCTAAAGCTTGTTCAGCAGCTGCTAAAGCAAATTGACAAAAACGATCTAATTTTCTTGCTTCCTTTCTTCCCCATCTTTCTTCGGCATTAAAGTCACGAACAATTCCTGCTACTTTCGTTTTTATATTTGATACATCAATTGTATCAATAGCTGTGATACCTGATTTTCCGTTAATTAAGTTATTCCAAACCGTATCTACATCATTTCCTAGAGGCGAGATAACACCCATACCTGTAATCACTATTCTTCTCATCATAAGTTCTCCAATCGTTTTTTCTTTATTTTAACGCGAATTTATCCTATTACAAGTTGTAGTTTATCCTAGTATAATTTATACTACGCTTAGAAGGGAGTTATAAGATGAATCGAGAAACCCGACTACAAGCACTGTCAGAATTTCTAAAAACGCAACGGTCTAAAATAAATCCGCAAATGGTTGGATTACCAGTTGGAACCCGTAGAAGAACTCCGGGCCTTCGTAGAGAAGAGGTTGCCGGGTTAGCAGGAGTAAGTACAACATGGTATACGTGGTTAGAACAAGGAAGAGATATAACAGTTTCTAATTCCGTATTAGATGCCATTTCAGATGCATTACAGTTAAATAAGGATGAGCGAAATTATTTATATGCACTTGCTTTACCGGAAGCTGAAAAACGCTCATTTTCAAATGAAGAAGAAACAGTCATTAGTCCAGCCTTGACTAAAATATTAAATGAACTTCGGAACTGTCCGATCATTATTTCAGATCGAAGATGCCATATCGTTGGATGGAATCCAGCAGCAGCTCACGTATTTTTAGATTTCGAACAAATTCCAAAAAAAGAACGAAATCTTATTAAATTGCTCTTCTCTAGAAAAGAATTTAAAAGTTTAGCAGTGAATTGGGAGCATTTTGTGAAAGGCTTTTTAGCAATTTTTCGAACTTATTACGGACAATATGTGGGCGATCAATGGTACACTTCCTTTATTAATGAAATGGAACAAAATTTCCCAGAATTTCATGAACTCTGGAATGAGAGCGAAGTAAGTTCAGCCCCAGATGTATTAATTGAGTTTCGACACGCAAAAGCAGGAAAAATGCTCTTTAACTTAACTTCCTTACAAGTTCAAGGAAACATTGATTTAAGATGTAGTGTATACACTCCTGTTGAAAATACAAATACAGAATCAAAGTTAAGAAAACTGATGGATAATGAGTAGAATTGTAATGTGTAAAAGCGTGGCAACCATGATTTTAGACTGTTGTAAAAATGGGGATGTTAATAAGAGTCTTGCATGATTATTGATATACTTAAATGAAGCTCTTATGAGGTACTATATTGCTTATTTTCGCCTTTTTACTTCCTCATGAAGCTCCTATTAGGTACTATATTGCTTATTTTCGCCTTTTTACTTCCTCATGAAGCTCCTATGAGGTACTATATTGTTTATTTTCGTCTTTTTACTTCCTCATGAAGCTCTTATGAGGTACTAATTTGATTATTTTTGCTTTTTTACTTCCTCATGAAGCTCTTATGAAGTACAATTTTCTTATTTTCGCATAACAAAAAAAGGGTAACTAATTTTGTCACCCTTTTGGTTAATATGCTTTCATATGATCTGGAGTTCCGTATTCTGCTTTGCGACGAAGAACAACAATTCCTCAGTTTTACCATTAAAATCAGCAAGTCCCTTTTGGCCAATACCTTTTTCAACTTTTGGATAGAAATCTTTCTTGAATTCCTTTTTAGTATCTCTTAAGTTGATATACCTAGTCATACAGAAACACCTTCAAAAAGTTCGTTTATTGTTTTCATTAATCTTTTATTTCTTCCTATAAGGAAGTCTTTTTCATCTTCAGTTAAATCGATTGCTTCATACTCTTCACTTGAAAAAGTGACAGTTAGTACCATACTATTTTCAATCATCAATATTATTTTGAAGCCCTTTTCTCTAATCTTACTCTTTATTTTAATACAAGTACCAGCCACTTCTTGAACCAATATCCTTATCATCTCGTATATCAAATATATAATGGTTTCCTCTCCATAAATCCTAGATCCTCCACATTTCCTTCACTAATAATGCCAAAATAATTAGGCTGGTCAATGGAATGACCAATGTATTTTTGTTAAATTTTACCAAATGTAAAGCTAAAAACGTCTATATTTCAAAATATTTCACAATATTTGTCTCCTTTTTATTTCCCTTTGTAGAGGTAATTAAACTAATCTAAATTCGAAAAAAAATCCCGATCTACTCAAAAGAGCAATCAGGATTTTTTGTTTTGCAAATGCTAAAGGATATTATTTAACTACAGAAAACTGAGTTAATTTAAATGAATCAACATTTATTAACTTATTTGTTGCAGCACTAGATTTTGTACCAGTAGCAACAATTTTAATAGTGTGTGCTTTGTTTTGTAGATTTTGCAAATTAAAAACATTCACTTTATATTTGCGGCTTGAAGAGTAAAGGTCAATTTGCTTTATTTTTTTACCATCAATATAAACATCAGCTTTACCCATATTCTTATCTTTTAAAGCATATACAGTTATACCCGTACCAGTAAAATTGTATTGAAGTGATCCAGTAGATCCTTTTGTTTGATTAATCGTGCCGCCAGAAGCGTTCGAATAATTTAACTTACTCCAAGTTCCAGTGTATTTAACATTGGAATCATTGTTCTCTACTGATTTCGTTGTTTGCACTGCAATATTTATACTATATTGGCCAGATCCTTTTACAACAGAAGGAACGATATAGTACATTCCAGTTTTTGTTGGTTTAAAGACAATTTTTTCAGTAGATGTGGTACTAGCAGACTTTTTCAATTCTTTCGTACCATAAATAGATGATGTACCAATGTTATATAATGAAAGATCAAAATTTGCATTAGTAGGGCCAGTTAACGTAATTTCATATGTTTTGCCTGCTTCTAAGTTTTTAGCCCATACATCTTTAAAGTCTTTTGCGTCAGTATTAAGACTCCCTTTAGCAGTACCAGTTATATATACTTTTCCTTTAATATCATCATCGTTTACGTAATTAACTGATGCTGAATAAGGTGTCTCAGTTTTATCAAGTGTATTAATTACCACAACATAGTTGTACGTTTTTCCAGGCGACATTGCAGTTGTATCTGTAAAAGTTGTTGTAGTAATAGGTGTTTTATTTGTTTGTACATAATCAGTTTGTGACGACTCTTTGCGATAAATATTATATGATTCTGCCCATTTTGGAGCATTCCATGAAATAACTGGATATTTCTTTGCTGTATCAAATGAAGTTTTTAATGAAATAGGATTATCTTTTACAATAAATTTATCCAAGTTGATCCCCGTAGCAGATTTTCTTGCCACTGGATCACTTTTTCCAGTCCAAACAATTCTGATTGAGTGATTGCCATAAGTTGTAAAATCGTATTTTAATAAACTTTGTTTTGATTTCAACGTACTATTATAAAGAGATTGAGATGCAATCTTATTGCCGTCTATATAAACATCGGCAATTCCTTGTGTTGGATCTTTAAAACCTTGCCATTCAATGCTAGAACCAACAAATGAGAAATTAACTTCACCTCTAGAATTTAGGACTCCTGCCATTCCTTCAGAGAATTCTGGATTAAATGCTGGCATCCAATCACCAGCTAAAGTCACTGAGTCAGAATCATCTTCATACGTTCCACCGAAATTACCAGAATAAAGTTTATAGTTTCCTGAACCACTGTAATCGTAGACATTTACAAAATAGATTCCAGTTCTTGGAGCGATAAATTTTATCTTTTCTTTAGATGAATTTATGTTCTCTGAATATGCAACCATACCATTTTTATTATTTACACTAGCCGCAGATTCATTATATACATATAGGTCAAAATCACTTCCTGCTTGTCCGTTTAATGAGAATGTGATGCCTTGGCCTTCTTTTAATGATATTGCATAAACATCGTTTTTGTCTTTTACAGAATCTAGACTTCCATTTATGACACTTTTATCTAATGGAATACCTGGTGTATCATTGTCATCAAATTTATCAATATCTGATGCTCTAACTATATTTCCAGTGCCTACAAAACCTTTTAGTGAATCTAATTTCTTTCCTTTTGCACTTGTATATAGTTTAAGCATTTCTGGTGACATGTTCGGTTGTAAGCCTAATAAAATAGCAGCAGTACCTGTAGTATGTGGAGTTGCCATAGATGTTCCACTATAATAATCATATGCTTGTGAATAATCAGAAACATATTCTGAATTTATGACAGTCTTTGCATTATTAGATTGAAGAAAATCAGCGAAATAGTATGGAAAATCATATCTATTTACATTTAAATTAGTATTTTCATAGATTCCAGATAATCCTTTTACATTCAAACTTGGTCCCATATCCGGGTATACATTTAAACCTAAAGTATCCTTAACAAATGTTGATTTCTCTTGTCCAGATAAGGCGTTTACACCTGATAATAATAATTTACCACCACTGGAAAGGTAATTTTTTAACATGTCGGTATCATTTTTAGTTAAAGTTGTACCATCATCAGAAATAATTCCAAGTCCATTACCAGTATACCAAACTACAGCATCGTAGGAGGATAATTCGGTACTGCTCTTGTAATCTGAAAGAGAAGATTGAGAACTTATTGTTACCTTATCCGCGTTAGGCAACAGTTGATTATATATTGGTGAATAGTCTTTAAATATCTTTGAAATTTCTTCGTCATTGAATAATTGAGCAAGATCATGTTCATCATCTTGAACAAGTAAAATTTTCTTACTATCCTTTATATCTAAATAGCTTAAAGCTTTGTTAAAAGCATCTTGTCTTTCTGAATCCTTAATTTTTTCGTAGCCTATTCCATCAAAGATTGCCTTGTAATTATCTCCAGAAATTTGTGCCGATGCTCCAGCTCCACCTTTAATATTCAATTTTGCTAAAATTTCATCGATTGGGTATTTAGGAACTGAACTTAATATGTCAACTCCAGGAGCAGCAACATCAACAGATTCGGCGCCATAGTTTGAGAAAGACGCTAAGTTACCTTTGTTATCAACAGCGGCAACTGATAAGATATTAGAACTTTCGTAACTAGCAGGATAAGCCCCTTCTTCATCATTATCCATTCCATCATTACCAGCAGCAGCTACAAATAAGCTATTTGAATTTTGAATTGATTCTTCAAGTAATGGATCGTATTCTCCGCCACTCCAGCTGTTATTCGTGATTTTAATTCCCTTATTCTTGGCATATTCGATTGCTTCAATAGCATCTGCAGTTGTTCCGCCAAAAGGACCAAGGAACTTTAACGGTACTATTTTTACGTTTGGAGCGACACCAACGATACCTTTTTTATCTTTTGTTAACTCTGCAGCAATTGTTCCTGAAACATGAGTACCATGCTCATCCCCATCAAGTGGATCATAAACACTGTTATCATGGTTATAAAAATCCCAGCCATGGACATCGTCAACATACCCATCGTGATCATTATCGATCCCATCATTTTCTTTACCATCCCCTGTCTCACCAGGGTTTGTCCAAATTTTTCCTTTTAGGTCTGGGTGACTAATATCCACACCAGTATCAATTACACCTACTAATACTTCCGATAGTTTAGAACCATATTGATTCCAGCTTTCAGGTGCATTTACATCAATATCCGCTTTTCCTATACTATCATTGATCGTTTGTCCTGTATTATTAAGTCCCCATAATTTACCTTTACCTTGATCAAAATAGTCAGGCGTATTGTCGAAGTCAGAAGCATAATATTTGTAGTTCGGTTGTACTGATTCAACGTTTGGATCCTTTTTTAGTTTAGTTATGTATTCTGTAGTACTTTCACCTGTTGGAATTTTTACTAGTTCAGCGTTTAAACTCTTTAATTTCTTTGAAGATTTTAAAGAATACTTTTTCTGAAGTGTAGTGATTTCACCAGTAGTCACTTTCTTCTTATATTTAACGATTAATTCACCTGTTTCTTCATTATGTTTCGTTACCGATTGTTTATTTTTTAATTTATCTCTTAATTTTGTTTCAATTTTAGATTCTGCCTTTTTAGGGAGTACTTTACCACTTGCTTTTGGTACTTCCTTTATTTGACTTTTTCTAAGGTTTTTACCAGAGTTTACTTGATTAGCAACTGTACTATTAGCGCCTGTTACTGAAGCAGCTTGAACTGTCCCAGAATAAATACTTGAAAATAAAAGGATTGTAGATACAGGTAAAGCTAAATAATTTTTTTTCTTCATTGTAGAGCCCCTTTTTTTATAGATTCAAAGAAAATTAATTAGACACACATATGTAACATTTAAACATTAATCCATTCATTTGATTGAAAGATTTGAATTTATTAATGAATGAAAACAAATGGATTAATTTTTATAAGTAGTTACATTATTCCAAATCAAAACTGTCAAATCCCTCCTTTCTATTGGAATTATTTTCTAGTAAACACTCAATAATACCTTTTAAATTACTCAAAAATAGAACTTTTGGATTTGATAATATGAATTTCCGAGGATTTTCAAGGTCTATTTACCTGTAAGGTAATTAACGAAACAAGCGTTTTTACTCACTATAAATAGAATAGGAGAAATAATTGTAACAAACTCTTATTAATTGTAAGTTATTTAAAACAAAATTAATATATAATTAATTATTTTTTTAGATTAATAGAGAATCTTCTTTATTCATATTTTTGCCATAATTGTGGCTAGTAAAATATGAATTTCCTGAGTTAGGGTTCATTTCAGTAGTACTGCTATTGCCATTTATAGCGTTAGCACTTTGCTAATCGTTGTATGTACATTATCATCACAATGTTTGTCATGGAAAGGCCGCCTGGCACAATTTTAGAAGTAGCATTTCCGATGTAACCAAATATGATCTGTCCACCAAATAACTTGAGAAAATTAAATTTATGGCTATATATTTTTATCCTATCCCGTTATTTTCTGAAGATTAAATACGGCAATTAACCTCTCTCCTATGCCTTGAAAATTGTATTTTTCTTCTTGCTTTCTTCAAATTACAAAACTATATCTTTTTCTCTTAGCTTTTTCTAATGAATACGAGAGAGAATCCACAAAAAGGCTTAGAGACATTCTTTTACTCAAAGAAGTTAATTAACTTAAATACAATTACATAAACATAGATACAACAAAAAACACAACTTGTTATTTAAACAGTTGTGTTTTCTTTATGTTTGCATTCAATTATCACTATTTCTAATCATTCTCCAATTAATAAATGCCAAAATAGATAATAACACTATTGCCGAGAACCATAAATAAAAACCAAGGTTATGTTCTGCAACTTTGGATGTATTTCCCCCCTCATCAAGCATCAAATCCATTGGAAAAAATGCTCTGATTGCCAGCAATAACATAAATATATGACTAATACTAGTTTTCTTTCCCCTTAACGTTTGAATTGAAATATAAAGAAAAAACAGGTTTGCATACCAACAAACAGCAGACATCATACCCGCAAATACACCTAACCAACCTGTTAACAATATAATAAGTCCTCCAAATTTATCCCCACTTGCTGTAGTTAAAGCAGTAAACCTTAACGAAATAAAATACAAAGCCCAAATTATTATCAGAGTAATTATCTTGAAATGCTTTTTCATTATTTCTATCCTCCTTAATTTTTTACTATTAAAATATGATTCTTCTATATGCATTTTGTTTCTTAAAACTTAAAAACCTCTTCGTTACTGCATTTGTTTTATTTTCAGTGAAAGTTGACAATATATTAGAATAGACTAGTACTAATTCTAATAGTTGCAGATGGGGAAGCTGCAAAACGAATTAGAAACTGGCTTAAATTTGATATTTAAATGATAAAAGAGAAGCCAGTAGCATAATAGCTACTCTCTTTACTTAAATAGGTAATCAAACATGTAATTAAAAATACAAATTAAAAAGAGTCTCCTAAAATATGGAGACTCTCGCTTTTTAATATTGATCACTAAAAATTCGTTGGTCCAAGATGGAATGAAAAAAAGATTCAATTTCTTTGATGTCTTCAGCTGCAATTCCAAGTTTTTGGTCCCAGTGTTCTGGATGGTCAATGTCTTCTCTGCAAAGTAATACCATTCTACCACTTTGAATAGAGACCACCATTGCTTTGCCTAGAAATTTTTCCGAAAAGATAACAGCAAAGTCGTAGCGATGGCTACCTGCAGCGATACAGTAATAATGAATGTTTTGGTTTTCTTTCTCTTCCGATATAATGTAGAAATTCATCCCTACCACTCCTTTTTTTTCACCATAGTTTTTACTTTGAGCATCTTACACTATAATCGAATTGTTGCATCGATTATTAAATAGTAAAGAGAGTAAGAACTCCCTTTCTTACTAATTAGCTAAAATATGCCAATTTTCCTTTATTTTATTGCTAAAATTTTATGACAAATTAAAAATTATGTCGTAATGCATAGGATATAATTTTCATTTAATGTAAAATTGGACTTTTTCCTTAGCTATTGGTATTATTTTCCATTAAAAAAGATAAACAGAAAACTGTCTATCTTAAAATTAAACAAAATATATATTTTACGAAATTAGAATTGTGCAACCTTCTCTGCAAATTCTTCTTCTAAGATTGCTAAACAAACATGATCATACCACTGATCTCTAATTTTTAGGTTTTTTCGATAATATCCTTCCTTCACGAATCCAACTTTTTCAAGGACGCGTAAAGACCCTAAATTTTCTGGATTAACTTCTGAAGTAACTCGGTGGAACTTCAAATCTTCAAATGCAATTTTCAGAACAAGTTTCAAAGCTTTCGTCATATATCCTTTGCCATTAAATTTTTCCCCAATGTGGTAACCAACCATACAACTTTGTTTTGGTCCTCGTGTAACAAAAATGAATTGTACTTCTCCTATTAAAGTTAGATCATTGTCTTCTTTAACAAAGATCGCAAAATCATATCTACTATCTTCTGCGCTTTTTTCCATAAATTCTTTAATACTATTCATTTGTCCTTCAACAGTGTAAAATTCCTCTTTCCTTAACGTAGGAGACCATTTTTCAAAATGTTCTTTATTTTCTACATGTAATTGCAACTTAGCCTCTGCATCCTCAAGTGTATATGGTCGTACTATAATTTCTTTCAAAATAACCCCTCCAATACAATCTTTTCTCTTTATTAAATACTTTCCTAATAGATAATACTCCTTTTTTTAAAAGATCGGAATGAACCTTTCTAGCAAAAAATTCTTAATAATCAAATTATACTTTAAAAATAAAAAAGCACGCAATTTAGCGTACTTTTTTATGAATCTAATTAAATTTATTTATTTGAGCAGACAGGTTTTATATGCATGTTTTACCTCATCTTCAGAAGGTGACTCAATTAAACTCATATCTCCATATGACCATGAAGTTATTTCAAATGTCTACATAGCGGGGATCATATCACTCCAAATTATTCGAACAACAACCGTAGAAGGTGTTGATAGTTTAAATAAATGCAATTGTAGAATTGGGTAAAGATCTTGGAATTAAGATGAGTATCAAAGATCAAGGTGTCGATGAAAATGAGTTCTTATAGAAGGTTTCTTAATTAGCAGATAAAGCTTTCGAGAATCAATGTACGACTGCAAATCCAAAGTTACCACTTGTTAGAGAACTTGAGGAAGTTTATTTAAATGCTTATCGAGGATTCTAAACAAAATGAAAAAGCAGATGGTTTTTCCATCTGCTTCTTCTTATTCACAAGCTGGATTTCTAGGAATTTTTTTGAACTCAACGTCATTTAGATGCCTCGTTCTTTTTGTAACAATAACAACATGATTAGCCGTCCAGATAAATTGAGGAAAATTATGTTCATCAACCATCATCGCCTGAAAGGTCTCTCCCATCATTTCTTCAAATTCTTCTTCAGATAGGTTATCACCATTTTCGTACTCAAAATCGATCCATTCACAATGTATCATAAATCTCTCCACCTTTTTAAATGCTCGACTTATTTAAATTCTACACATAGTAAAGCGTTTGTAAAAATGAGTAAATTTATTCTTTAATTAAAAGAATTTATTCAAACGAATAAGAGTTCACTTCCCTTTTTAGCAAATTCAATTTTGTATATTTCATACTTATTTGTGGGCAAATTAAAAAGGGGTGATACCATGGAAACTAAGCCGCTTTTAGAAGTTGAAAAATTGGCTTTAAAGAAACAAAAAATATTTGAACAAAGCCATTTCCGCTACATATTAAGAAGTATGCTTGCTAGTATGTTTATTGGATTCGGTGTAATGGTAGCTTTCAAGACTGGGAACGGATTTTTCTTAGTTAATTCTCCTGTTGCATATCCAATTGCCGCATTAACATTTGGTGCAGCAATTGTGTTGATTTGGTATGGTGGTGGAGATCTCTTTACTGGGAATACATTTTATTACACTTATGCTGCATTGAGAGATAAGATGAAATGGCCTAAAGTTTTTGAGCTTTTGGTATATAGTTATGTTGGAAATGTATTAGGGGCATGTCTTTTTGCGTTTATCATATATACTACTGGACTTTTTGAAGCTCCTGACTCAAGTGCATTTCTATTATCAGTTGTCGAACATAAAATAGATAATTCTATTTTTCATTTATTCGCAAGGGGTATCTTGTGTAATTGGCTTGTGTGCCTTGCCTTTTTCATACCAATGTCCTTTGGTGAAACTGAAAATCTAACAAAAATTACTGCGATGATGTTATTTGTATTTTGTTTCTTTATGTCAGGTTACGAGCATAGTATTGCCAATATGTGCTCCTTTGCAATTGCACTTGTCATTGATCATCCTGCCACTATTTCTATATCCGGTATAATTCGAAATCTAATTCCTGTAACAATAGGAAATCTTATTGGTGGAGAATTTATGATGGCAGTTATGTACTATTTTGCGAACAAACCATTTTTTGATGAAGTAAATTCCAAATAATGTCTAGTTAGAAACTATCCAATTTTTTATAGTCTCAATAAAAAAGTACGCTGTTCACACAGCGTACTTTTCTACTAATTTATTCCTAATATGCTCTCTCATACGGTTTTGGAGTCAAAGGTTTCCCATCAAGAAGGATAGAAGCTTCATTCGCCCAATAAGGATTGCTTAGCATCCCACGACCAACAGCGATTAAATCCGCTTCTTGATTGCCAAGTACAGATTCTGCAAGATTTGCATCATCTAATTTCCCAACTGCAATAACAGGGATTTCTACTTCTTTCTTTATTTGTTCAGCCAATTTGACTTGATACCCAGGATGAGATCCAGGTCTACCTCCTGAACCGATTGGACCTTCTCCACCAGATGAAATGTGGAAGATATCGACACCTGCATCACGGAATGCTTTAGCCATTTCGACAGAATAATCTAGTCCATAGCCTCCATCCACGTATTCTAACGCAGAAATTCGCATAATAAGTGGCATATCAGCTGGCATTACACTTTTAGCTGCTTTAATGACTTCTTTTCCAAATAAAAATTTATCCTGTCCATATTCGTCTGTTCTTTGATTCGTATAAGCAGATGCAAATTGGTGAATGAGATAGCCATGTGCTCCATGAAGCTCAATCGTATCAACTCCTGCAAGAACTGCACGCTCTACACCATTTTTGAACTTTTCAACCATTTCTTTAACTTCTAAAGTTGTTAACTCATGTGGAGTTTTTGATTTCTCGTTAAATGCGTTTGGTGAAGACGACACTGGAATTGGAGCATCTTCAGCTTTACGTCCTGCATGAGCAATTTGAATCGCAACTTTTGCACCATATTTATGACATTCATCGATAATACGCTTAAATGCCGGTATATGTTCATCACTCCAAATTCCTAGGCAATAATCTGAAATGCGGCCTCGATCTTCAACATTTGTCATTTCAATAATGATTAAACCCGTACCTCCGATTGCACGACTAGTATAGTGAACGAAATGCCAATCTGTTGGAATTCCATCTTTTAAATGGACTGAATATTGACACATAGGTGGCATTACAACACGATTTTTTAATTCTAATCCTTTGTATTTGAATGGTTTGAATAAATTAGACATAGTCAACGTCCTCTCACAAACTTTTTATTTAAGCTACAATCCCATATTATCCCAATCAATTAAAAAGTTCTATTTAATTGCTCAACTCACTTATTTATCTTACCCAAGTATTGAACTACTCACCACTTAACACCCTTACGGGTTGTTTGAAGTGGGAGATTCCTAAGTACAGAAGCCTATTGGCTTCTAATTGATTAGGCTATCCCCATAGTCCCTATGGTTAGAAGTCTTATCGCTTCATCTTTAAGATTTTGTCCTGCGTTAATATCCCTGTCG